>NZ_JAJNOF010000007.1:0-241858 GCF_027854495.1 Stenotrophomonas sp. PI_27 | reverse complement strand
CGCAAAGGCCGGATGTGCGGCTGGCAGGCCAACGCGGCCCCGGCGGCAAAATGAAAAAAAGGGCGGGTCCGCGAGGATCCGCCCCATTCTGGTAGTGCCGGCCGCTGGCCGGCAACTGCACGGTGGAAATCCGTCTGGCAGCCGGCCAGCGGCCGGCTCTACCGGAACAGCGATCAAGCAAAGGCTAGGTGTGCGGCTGGCAGGCCAACGCGGCCCCGGCGGCAAAATAAAAAAAAAGGGCGGGTCCGCGAGGATCCGCCCCATTCTGGTAGTGCCGGCCGCTGGCCGGCAACTGCACGGTGGAAATCCGTCTGGCAGCCGGCCAGCGGCCGGCGCTACCCCAACCGCGATCAGCTGTCCTTCTTCGCGGCCATCGCCGCAGCCAGCTCCGCCTTGAACTCCTCGAACGTCTGGCCCTTCTCCTTCGCTTCGGCCTGCGCGGCATCACGCAGCGCGTCGGAGTACATCAGGCGCACCGGCGTGCCATTGCGTTCGTGCAGCTCACCGGCCTGCATGATCAGCGCCAGGACCTGCGCGGCGGAGTCACTGTGGCCGGCGATACGGCCATCCATGCCCAGCACCCATTCGCCGTCGCGGCGCACGACACCGGCCAGCAGGGTGCGCTGCGCGTCGCGCAGTTCGGCATGCGGCTCCACCGGCGACGCCTGGGCGGCGGCCTTGTTGGCGGCCTGCTTTTCCTGGCGACGGCGCTGGTCGCGGCGGATCTTGGAGGTGGTGGACATGGTGCGGTACCGCGGCGAGGGGGGCGCAAGGATAACGCACCCCGCCGGCCAGGCCGCTTCACGCGGCCCCGGTTCGACACGGTCAATCCAGCACCCTGCCCTGCCGCCAGTAGCCCATGAAGGTGATCGCGCGGCGATCCAGCCCGCACGCGCGCAGCAGGTGGCGCCGGATCGCCATCACCGCCCCCGCCTCGCCCGCTACCCAGGCATACAGCGGACCGGCCAGGTGGGAATCGGCCTGTTCCCAGAGGATCTGCGTATCGACGTCGATCTCCTCCAGCGCCTCCCCCGCTACCCCGCCGGGAGCGGCGGCCAGGCGCGCCTGGACCGCCTGCAGCAGCGGCTGTCCGTAGCTGGCCCGCCCGCGCGGCAGCCAGACCAGCTCAGCCGTGGCCGGTGCCTTCAGGCGCACCGCGTCGCCGGCCTGGGCCACTTCCAGCAGCGCCAGCGTGCGAGGCGGATCCACCCTGGCCGCCAGTTCCTCGAGGATGCCGGCCACCGCCGGTAGCGCGGTTTCATCGGCCACCAGCAGCACCTGGCCGACGCCAACCGGCGGTTTCCATTCCCAGCCCTCGCTGCTGTCGGCGCAGTCGGCGTCCGGGGCCAGCAGCAGCACCCGGTCGCCCGGGCGTGCGTGGATCGCCCAGCGCGACGCTGGCCCGGTCTCGCCGTGGAGGACGAAATCGACGTCGACCTCGCCCTGCTCGGCGCGCAACTGGCGCAGTGTGTAGGTGCGCATCGGTGGGCGCTGATCATCCGGCAGCGCCCGGTAGCGCCGGTACCAGTCGGCACCGCTGGGGACCTGCGGCACCCGCTGGCCAGGCAAGGGGAAGAACACCTTGATGCGCTGGTCCGGGCCTTCGGTCTTCATCCGCGCCACGTCGGCACCGGTGAACACCATGCGATCCAGGGAAGGGGAAAGAACGCGGCGCTCCTTCAGCGCCACCTCGAACAGGCGGTAGGTCTGCTGCGCAGCCATCGGGAAACCTCATGCAACGGCATCGGATCGGCTGGCTGTGGTGCATCCGCGCACCGGCTGGCTGGAGTGCCCAGCCTAGCCCGGTGGTGTCCCGCCGCAAGGGCTGCGGGCGCTGCGACCGCCCCTACCCCTGCGTGCTGCTCAATGGCCCGTGCAGGCCGCCTGCGCCGCGCGTTCGCGCTGGTGTTCCCAGTACCAGAACACGAAGCCGGCGCCGAAGAACCCGGCCTGGCCCAACGCCAGGTGCAGCGGGCTGGCACTCAGCAGCGGCGACACCACGCCGGCCACGACGGTGCTGATCATCAGCTGCACGAACGCCTGCAGCGACGAGGCCAGGCCGCGCTGGTGCGGGTACATGTCCAGCACCGCCAGCGCCAGGATCGGGAAGATCAGCGCCATGCCCATGCCACCGAGGAAGATCGGCAGCACCGCCCACGGCAGCACGAACTGCGGCGACAGCGCCACGTAGCCGACGTTCAGCAGCACCGACAGCGCGCACAGGCCGAAGCCAATGGACACCTGCCGTGTGGGCGTGGTGTGCCCGGCCATGCGCCCGGAAAGGAACGAGCCGGTGGTCATGCCGCCGATGGTGGGAATGAACAGCCAGGCGAAGCCGCCCTCACCCAGGTGCAGGTGCTGCATCACGAACACCGGCGCCGAGGAGATGTAGAGGAAGATGCCGCCGAAGCCGATGCTGCCAGCCAGCGCCAGGCGCAGGAAGCGTGGGTTGAAGCCGATGCGCACGTAGTCGCGCAGCAGCACGCGCGGCGACAGCGGCACACGTGCTGCAAGCGGATGGGTCTCCGGCAGGTAGCGTGCGGTGGCGACCAGCAGGACCAGCGAGAACACCACCAGGAACCAGAAAATCAGCGGCCAGCCCGCGCCACTGAGCAGGATCCAGCCGCCGATGATCGGCGCGATCGCCGGTGCGATGCCGAACAGCATCGATACCTGGCTCATCAAGCGCTGCGCATCGTGGCCATGGTAGAGATCGCGGATCACCGCGCGGCCGACGATCATGCCGACGCCCGCAGACAGGCCCTGCAGCGCGCGGAACGCCAGCAGCGTGGTCAGGTCGGTGGACAACGCGCAGCCCACCGAGGCGCCGGCGAAGACTACCAGGCCGCCGAGGATCACCCGCTTGCGGCCCCACGCATCGGACAGCGGGCCGTGCGCCAGGCTCATCAGGCCGTAGAACAGCAGGTAGACGCTGATGGTCTGCTGCACCGCCACCTCGTCCACCGCCAGGCGCTGCGCCAGCTGCGGGAAGGCCGGGAAGATGGTGTCGATCGAGAACGGGCCGAACATGGCCAGGCCGGCAAGCAGCAGGGCCATGCGGCGAGTGGAGGGAGCAGCAGCGGCGGTCATGATGAAGGCGTCCGGCAGGACCATGCGTGGCACGCACGGCGGGCGCCGGTCCCCCTTCTGCAGGGACGGCGCCAGATGAATTCGGGTATGCGGCCATGATAGGTGGGGATTGCGCCCGATGCCATGCAGCGGTGCACAAAACGCATGGCCGGGCCATCGGCCATTCAGGCGCGGCGGCCGGCCCCGGAGGCGGCCGGCGGGCCCGCAACGGGCTATAATCGGCGGGCAACACGGTGGGAGAAGCGGAACACCGCTGCCGAAGGCGCAACGCCCGTAATCGCTCAGGCCCGATACCACCCGTAACAGAACTCTGGAGAGACCGGTTCGATCCGGCGCCGAAGGGGCACGAAGCCGCGGTTTTCCGCGCTTCCAAACTCTCAGGCAAAAGGACAGAGGGGCGCCCCGCAGACCGCCGACCGGCGGCTTGTGCCCGTGCGTGTGCCCTTTCCTGACGGATCCTTCGCCATGTCCCAGAACACCCCTTCCCTGCGTGAGCTCGAGCACCACAATGCGTTCGTCGAGCGCCACATCGGCCCCAACGATGCCGAGATCGCGCAGATGCTCGACGTCGTCGGCCACGCGTCGCTGGATGCGATGACCGATGCCATCGTGCCGGCCAAGATCAAGTCGCCGGCACCGCTGGCACTGCCCGAATCGATGACCGAAGTGCAGGCACTGGCGAAGATCCGTGCGATCGCCGACAAGAACACCGTGCTGCGCAGCTTCATCGGCCAGGGCTACTACGGTACCCACACGCCGAACGTGATCCTGCGCAACATCCTGGAAAACCCGGCCTGGTACACCGCCTACACCCCGTACCAGGCGGAAATCTCGCAGGGCCGCATGGAAGCGCTGATCAACTTCCAGACCCTGTGCGCCGACCTCACCGGCATGGAAATCGCCAACGCGTCGCTGCTGGACGAAGCGACCGCAGCGGCCGAAGCGATGACCCTGGCCAAGCGTTCGGCCAAGTCGAAGTCGGACACCTTCTTCGTGCACGATGCCGTGCACCCGCAGACCCTGGAACTGCTGCGCACCCGCGCCGAGCCCATGGGCATCGTGCTGCGCGTCGGCACCCCGGCCGAGGCACTGGAAGCAGAGGCCTTCGGCCTGCTGCTGCAGTATCCGGATACCTTCGGCCAGATCGGCGACTACAAGGCCCTGGTCGAGGCCGTGCACGCACGCGGCGGCCTGGTGGCCGTGGCCACCGACCTGCTGGCGCTGACCCTGCTGGCCGCACCGGGCGAATGGGGCGCGGACATCGTGGTCGGCAACAGCCAGCGTTTCGGCGTGCCGTTCGGCTTCGGCGGCCCGCACGCCGCGTTCATGGCCTGCCGTGACGCCTACAAGCGCTCGATGCCGGGCCGCCTGATCGGTGTCTCCATCGATGCCCAGGGCAACCCGGCCTACCGCCTGACCCTGCAGACCCGCGAGCAGCACATCCGCCGCGAGAAGGCCACCTCCAACATCTGTACCGCACAGGTCCTGCTGGCGGTGATGGCCTCGATGTATGCCGTCTACCACGGCCCGGAAGGCCTGACCCGCATCGCCCGCCGCACCCACCGCCTGGCCTCGATCCTGGCCGCGGCGCTGCGCAAGGCCGGCGTGCAGGTCGGTGGCGACTTCTTCGATACCCTGCACATCACCGGCGTGCATGCCGATGAGATCCACGCCAAGGCACGCGCCGCCGGTTACAACCTGCGCGCGATCGACAGCGACTCGGTCGGCATCAGCCTGGACGAGACCGCCACCCGCGCCGACGTGGTCGCGCTGGCCGCCGTGTTCGGCGCGCAGGCCGACATCGATGCGCTGGATGCCAGCACCGCCGACGCACTGCCGGCCGGCCTGCTGCGCCAGTCCGCGTTCCTGACCCATCCGGTGTTCAACACCCACCACAGCGAGCACGAACTGCTGCGCTACCTGCGTTCGCTGGCCGACAAGGACCTGGCGATGGACCGCACGATGATCCCGCTGGGCTCGTGCACGATGAAGCTCAACGCCACCGCCGAGATGATCCCGGTGACCTGGCCGGAGTTCTCGCAGATCCATCCGCTGGTGCCGGCCGACCAGGCGCTGGGCTACAAGGAACTGATCGACTCGCTGGAAGCGATGCTGGTCGAATGCACCGGCTACGATGCGGTCAGCCTGCAGCCGAACTCGGGTGCACAGGGTGAGTACGCCGGCCTGTTGGCGATCCGCGCCTACCACCGCTCGCGCGGCGAAGGCCATCGCGACATCTGCCTGATCCCGGACTCGGCGCACGGCACCAACCCCGCCTCGGCGCAGATGTGCGGCATGAAGGTCGTGGTGACCAAGACCGATGCCAACGGCAACGTCGATGTCGAAGACATCCGCCTCAACGCCGAGAAGTACAGCGACCGCCTGGCGGCGATCATGATGACCTACCCGTCCACGCACGGCGTGTTCGAGGAAGAGGTGGTCGAGATCTGCGAGATCATCCACAAGCACGGCGGCCAGGTGTACACCGACGGCGCCAACATGAACGCGCTGGTCGGCGTGGCCAAGCCGGGCAAGTGGGGTTCGGACGTATCGCACCTGAACCTGCACAAGACCTTCTGCATCCCGCACGGCGGTGGCGGCCCGGGCGTCGGCCCGTGCGCGGTCAAGGAGCACCTGGCGCCGTTCCTGCCGGGCAAGCTGGGTGACAACGGTCCGGTCGGCATGGTCAGCGCGGCCAGCTTCGGCAGCGCCTCGATCCTGCCGATCAGCTGGATGTACATCGCGATGATGGGCCGCGAAGGCCTGCGCAAGGCCACCCAGGTCGCGCAGCTCAACGCCAACTACATCGCCAAGCGCCTGGCGCCGCACTTCAAGACGCTGTACACCGGCCGCAACGGCCTGGTGGCGCATGAGTGCATCCTCGACGTGCGCCCGCTGGAGAAGACCAGCGGCATCGGCGCCGAGGACGTGGCCAAGCGCCTGATCGACTTCGGCTTCCACGCCCCCACCCTGAGCTTCCCGGTGGCGGGCACGCTGATGGTCGAACCGACCGAGAGCGAGTCGCTGCACGAACTGGATCGTTTCGTCGACGCGATGATCCAGATCCGCGAGGAAATCACCGCGATCGAAGACGGCCGCCTGGACCGCGAGGACAATCCGCTGAAGAACGCGCCGCACACTGCCACCGCGGTGACCGCCAGCGAGTGGACCCATGCCTATCCGCGCGAGCTGGCCGCCTTCCCGCTGGCCAGCCTGAAGCAGAGCAAGTACTGGCCGCCGGTGGCGCGCGTGGACAACGTGTACGGCGACAAGAACGTGATGTGCGCCTGCATCCCGGTCGATGCCTACAAGGATGATGAAGTCGAGGCGTGATTCCCCGCTGCATCGGATGACAAAACGGCCCGCGAAAGCGGGCCGTTCTCATAAGGGCGTGTGGACCAAGGTCCACACCCACAATAATCACGGGTCCGGCATCTGCCCCAGGCTCAACTGCCACGATACGCCGAAGCGGTCCTGCACCCAGCCGTAGCGGTTGCTGAAATCGTACTCGCCCACCGGCATCAGCCAGTGCCCGCCCTCGCCCAGCACGCGTGCCGCGCGCTCGAACTGTTCGGCACCGGAACACTCGACGAACAGCGAGATCGACGGCGAGAAGGTGAAATCGTGCACGTCCAGGCTGTCGAAGCACAGGTAGTGGGTGCCGCCGAGCAGGAAGATGGCCTGGCGGACCTGGCCGGACACGCCAGCGCCTGCACCGTCAGGATGGCGCTGCAGGGCCAGGAGGCGGAAATCGGCAAAGGCTTCGGCGTACAGGGCCAGCGCGGCCTCGGCCTGGCCGGTGAACATCAGGAAGGGACGGCTGCGCAGCATGCGGTACTCCTGGTCGACAGGCCGTTGACGGCCTACACGATCAGGATGGCACGGCGGATGTGCAGCCCCCGTGGTAGTGCCGGCCGTCGGCCGGCCCCCCCATCAAGCCTCGCGCATGCGCCGGGCGATGGCGCTGCCGGCGGCGATCGTGGCCGTCAGCGCCACCATCGACAGGAACTGCAGGCGCGTGTGCGATTCACTCAGCAGCAGGCCGAAGATCAGCGCCAGAATCGCCAGTGCACAGCAGGTCAGCCACGGGAAGCCGGCCATGCGGAACGGCAGCCGGGTGCCACGCCGATCCGCGCGGCGGCGCAGCACCAGCTGCGACACCAGCGACAGCGTCCACACCAGCAGGCAGGTGGAACCGACGATGTTCAGCAGCACCGGCAGCACCCGGTCGGGGAACAGCAGTTCCATCACCGTGGCGGCGAAACCGAACAGCACGCTGGCCAGCACGGCAATCACCGGCACCTGGCGCGGATCGGTCCAGCCCAGCACGGCCGGGGCCTCGCGGCGCTGCGCCAGCGAGTACATCATGCGCGAGGCGCCGTAGAGGTTGGCATTGAGCGCCGACAGCAGCGCGATCACCGCGATCAGGGTGATGGCGGTGCCCGCGCCCGGAATACGGGCAATGTCCAGCACAGCGGCGAAGGGCGACTTCAGCGCCTCGCTGGTCCACGGGACCACCGCGATGATCACGCTCAGCGAGCCGATGTAGAACACCAGGATGCGCCAGGCCACGGTGCGGATGGCCCGGGCGATGCTGCGCTCCGGGTCTTCGGTCTCGGCTGCGGCAACGGCCACGATTTCGGTGCCGCCGAAGGCGAACACCACCACCAGCAGCGCCGCGCCGATCCCGGCCAGGCCCTTCGGTGCAAAACCACCGTGTTCGGTGAAGTTGCTCAGGCCCGGGGAGGTCACCTGCGGCAGCCATCCCATCAGCAGCGCCACGCCAATGGCGATGAACGCCAGGATCGCCGCGACCTTGAGGATGGCAAACCAGAATTCGAACTCGCCGAAGTTCTTCACCCCCAGCAGGTTGATCGCAGTGAAGAACAGCATGAAGGCCAACGCCGCCATCGGCACCGGTACGGCCGGCCAGACCGTCGCCAGCAGCCCGGCCGCGCCCACCGCTTCGGCGGCGATCACGATCACCAGCTGCACCCACCACAGCCAGCCGACCGTGGCGCCCGCGGTGGCGCCCATGGCATCGGCGGCATAGACCGAGAACGCGCCACTGGTCGGCTTGGCCGCCGCCATCTCGCCCAGCGCGTTCATGACGATGATCACCAGCGCGCCGGCCACCAGATAGGACACCAGCACCGCCGGCCCGGCGGCCTGCACTCCCACGCCCGAGCCGAGGAACAGGCCGGCGCCGATGGCGCTGCCCAGGCCCATCATGATCAGCTGGCGGGGCTTGAGCGAATGTCCGAGGCGGGACGGCGAAGCGGTCGGAATCGAGTTGGGCATCGGCGGGGCTGGCGGCGGGCTACAGGGGCGACACCTTACCCTGTCCCGTGCCTGCCCGGATAGGCACAGCGCAGCAGCCGGCTCAGGCCAGCGCCGGCTCGCCGATACCACCGCCGATGCGGGCGCGATAGGCACGCGGCGAGAAACCGGTTTCAGCCTTGAACTTGCGGGTGAACGCGCTCTGGTCGCTGAAACCGCAGGCCTGGCCGATGCAGGCAATGCTGTCGTCGCCATGCAGCAGGTGCATGGCCATCTGGATCCGCAGCCGGGTCAGCACCTGCTGCGGGGTCATCTGGAACACCTTGCGGAAGCTGCGTTCCAGCTTGGACAGCGAGAAGCCGGTGATGTCCAGCAGCGTCTGCATGCGCACGTTCTCGGCGTAGTGCGCGTTGAGGTGGGCCAGCGCCAGCCGCAGCTGTTCGTACTGGGTGCCCAGGCTGTCCTTCTGGCCCAGGTCGCGGGAAATGCCGATCAAGCCCGCGATGGCGCCATCAACCACCAACGGACGCTTGCAGGTCAGGCACCAGCCCGGTTCGCGGTTGGCGAACAGGTGCAGCTCCATCAGGTTCTCGATCACCTCGCCGGACAGGACGCGGGCGTCCTGGTCGACGTAGTCGGCGCTGAGGCCGGTCGGGTAGATCTCGGCTGCGGTACGCCCGATCACGTCCTTGCGCGCGCGCAGGCCCAGCCGCCGCAGCATGGTCTGGTTGACGTGGGTGTAACGCCCCTGGCGGTCCTTGATGAAGAACAGCACGTCCGGGATGGCGTCGAACAGGGCTTCGATGTCGGCGGGCTCGACTCGCATGCGGCAAGCATACCCGAGCCTGCTTTTGCCCGTACGTTCACCTTTGCCGGACCGTGGTTTAACGGGACCGGTCCCAGTGTGGTGGCTCCCCTTGACGATCCGGAGCCACCGTCCATGGCCGCCAGCAAGCCCACCGGCAAGCGCGCAACTGCCCACCCCGAAGACCTGCATCGCGGCCAAGGCGGCGAGCTGCACCTCCAGGCCGGCGGCAGCCACCCGGCAATGACCACCGACCAGGGCATTCCGGTGGCAGACAACCAGAACTCGCTGCGGCAGGGGCCGAGGGGTCCTACGCTGCTGGAGGACTTCATCCTCCGCGAGAAGATCACCCACTTCGATCACGAACGCATCCCCGAGCGCATCGTGCATGCCCGCGGCAGCGCCGCGCACGGCTACTTCGAGTTGACCCGTTCGCTGTCGCGCCATACCCGCGCGCGCATCCTCACCGAGGTGGGAGTGAAGACGCCGGTGTTCACCCGCTTCTCGACCGTGGCCGGTGGCGCAGGCTCGGTGGATACCCCACGCGACGTGCGCGGCTTTGCGGTCAAGTTCTATACCAAGGAGGGCAACTGGGATCTGGTCGGCAACAACATCCCGGTGTTCTTCATCCAGGACGCGATGAAGTTCCCGGACCTGGTGCACGCAGTGAAGATGGAGCCGGACCGCGCCTTCCCGCAGGCCGCTTCGGCCCATGACACCTTCTGGGACTTCATTTCGCTGATGCCCGAATCGATGCACATGATCATGTGGGCGATGAGCGACCGCGCCATCCCGCGTTCGCTGCGGATGATCGAAGGCTTCGGTGTGCACAGCTTCCGCCTGCTGAACGAGGCCGGCGAGTCGACGTTCGTCAAGTTCCACTGGCGGCCCAAGCTGGGCATCCAGTCCACGGTCTGGGACGAAGCGTTGAAACTGCAATCGGCCGACAATGACTTCCATCGCCGCGACCTGTTCGAGGCCATCCAGCGCGGCGACTTTCCCGAATGGGAGCTGGCGGTGCAGCTGTTCACCGAAGAAGAAGCCGACGCCTTCCCGTTCGATCACCTGGATCCGACCAAGATCATTCCCGAATCGCTGGTGCCGTTGCAGGTGATCGGGCGCATGGTGCTGGACCGCTGGCCGGACAACTTCTTCGCCGAGACCGAGCAGGTGGCGTTCTGCCCGGCCAACGTGCCGCCCGGCATCGACTTCAGCAACGACCCGCTGCTGCAGGGCCGCCTGTTCTCCTACCTGGACACCCAGCTGCTGCGCCTGGGCGGCCCGAACTTCCACCAGATCCCGGTGAACGCGCCGAAGTGCCCGTTTGCCAATCATCAGCGCGATGGCCACATGCAGATGCAGGTGCCCAAGGGCCGGGTGGCCTACGACCCCAGCTCGCTGCAGGACGACACCCCGCGCGAGACGCCCACCGGCTTCCGCAGCCACGCCAGCGCCGACGATGGCCGCAAGGGCCGCACCCGCGCAGAGAGTTTCGCCGACCACTACAGCCAGGCCCGCATGTTCTTCCGCAGCCTGGAAAAGCCGGAGCAGGCGCACCTGGCATCGGCGCTGGTCTTCGAGTTGTCCAAGGTGGAAACGCTGAAGGTGCGGGTGCGCACGGTCAGCCACCTGCGCAACATCGATGACACGCTGGCGCAGCGCGTGGCCAATGGCCTGGCCCTGCCTGCACTGCCCGACCCCGCGCCAACCGCTACCCCGGTGCGGGACATGCCGCCTGCCCCGGAAGTGCGCGTGATCGGGCGTAACAAGCCCACCCTGCAGGGTCGCTGCATCGGCATCCTGTTCGACGAAGGCTCCGACGCGCGCGTGATTGCCAGCCTGAGCAAGGCCGCCCGGAAGGCAGGTGCAGACGTGAAGCTGGTCGCACCAAAAGTGGGAGGCGCCACGCTCAGTGACGGCAGCGTACAGGCCGCCGATGGGCAACTGGCCGGCACGCCATCGGCCGTGTTCGATGCGGTGGCCGTGGTGCTGAGCGTAGAGACATCAAAGGCGTTGTCGAAAGAGAGCGCCGCCCTGGAGTTCGTCAGCCAGGCGTGGGCACACCTGAAGGCCATCGCCAGCGACGCGGGCGGCCAGGCGCTGCTGAAGGCGGCGCGGGTCGGCAACGACCCCGGCATCGTCGAAGCAGAAGACGCCAAGGCATTCCTGGCGGCGGCCGCCACCCGCCAGTGGGCGCGTGAGCCCAAGCTGCGCCTGCTGGCCTGACCACAACGACAGGAGAATCGTCATGCCCCGTGGTGACAAATCCGCATATACCGAAAAGCAGAAGCGCCAGGCCGAGCACATCGAGGAAAGCGAACGTGATCGCGGCGCGAGTGAAGGCACCGCCGAGCGCATTGCCTGGGCCACCGTGAACAAGCAGGACGGCGGCGGCAAGCGCGCCGGCAGTGCCCGCAAGGGCTCGAAGAAGGCGACCAGCAAGAAGGCTGCCAAGAAGGCGCCTGCCAGGAAGTCGGCCACAAAGAAGGCCGCAACCAAGACGACGGCGGCGAAGAAGGCACCTGCGAAGAAGGCACCTGCGAAGAAGGCGCCGGCTCGCAAGACCGCGACAAAGAAGGCCGCAAAGAAGACGGCGAACAAGGCTGCGGCCAAGAAGGCGGGTACGGCCGCCTCGCGGAGCGCCGCCGCGAAGAAGGCAGCCGAGACGCGGGCCGCGAAGAAGACCGTGCGCAAGGCGGCGGCGAAGAAGGCTGCGCGTACGCGTGCGCGCGGCTGAAGCGTCGATCAGGAGGGGAGCGCCCTCATCCATGCAGCAACTTCGGCTGCGGCTGCGTGAGCACGGGCCTGCAGCAGCAGATGGGGCCCTTCCAGCGATACGTGCCGGGCGTCGGGCAACAAGAGCTGCAGCTCGGCCACGCTGGGCGGCCACAACAGGTGGTCCTGTCGTGCATGCAGGCATAGCGTCGGCAGCGTGAGCTTCGGCAACTGCGCGCGGACATCGATCTGCAGTGTCGCCGCGGCGCGCTGCCGCAGCATCGCGGCCGGCGCCGCAGCGATCGCATGTCGCAGCTCGCGAAGGTTCATGCGTGTCCGCCAATGCCCCAGCAGAAGCCGGGCCAGCAACGCCAGCGGCGGCCGTGGCCATGCGGGGGCAAGCAAGCGTGCGCTCGCCGCTGGCAGCGGCACCGGTCGCCGCGCGAAAGTCGTACTCAGTATCAATCCGCGCAATCCCGGCGGTGAAGCCGCCGCCAGTTCGATGGCCAGTGGCCCGGCAAACGATTCAGCCAGCAGCACAAAGGGAGCGATGGGAAGCTGCGGACGCAGGATCGACGCCAACGTAACGTAGTCCTGTGGCCCCTGCATGGGTAGCGGCAGCACCTGCACGGTAACTCCCTGGCCCTGCATCGCCTCCACGAAGCATGTCGACAGCAGGCCGCTGCCATCCAGCCCCGGCAGCATCACGATCGGGAGCATCACGGCGCTCATCACATTGCTCACCTTCCAGGCCCCTTCGCACGATTCCCTGCCCCGCAGCTTCGCTTATCGGCTCGACCCAGGGAAGTGCACGCCGCTGATCGCGGCGCTACCCTGATGGCCCCTGACGGAACAGAGAAGGTGGCATGCGCAAGCCCCGCTGGCTCAGCTTGACCGGCATCGCCCTATGCGCGCTCTATCTCGCGCTGACCGCCTGGCTGGTGTTCGATGCCCGGTCCAACAGCGACCCCAAGAGCGCCTACATCCTCATGCAGCTGCCGGTGATGCTGCAGACCGCAGCACTCAACGCCATCGGCGTAGGAAGCTGGCTTTCCGGAATGACCTGGATGACCGTCTACCTTCTGGTGATTCCCCCCACGCTTGGCGTGCTTTACGTGCTTGGGGCCATGCTCGGCAGCGTCCTGGAGCAATGAGGGCGATCCTTTCTGCTGCCTGAGCGGGCGATGGCAATACGGCCGCTCAAGGCGGCCGTATTCCTGTCACTGCACTGGCAGCCCGCTCAGGCTGCGCGACGGGGCACAGCAGAGACCACCGCGCCTTCCACCTTGAATACCGCCACCGACGTGGTCAGCGCATGCGCCTGTTCTTCCAGCGCGCGGCTCGCGGCAGTGGCTTCTTCCACCAGGGCCGCGTTCTGCTGGGTCACCTGGTCCATCTGCACCACCACCTGGTTGACCTGCTCGATACCGGCGGCCTGCTCCTTGCTGGCCGCTGCGATGTCGCTCATCAGCTGGGTGGTACGCGAACTGGCCTGGGCCACGCGCGCGATTGCAGCTTCGGATTCAACGGTCACCGCCAGGCCACTCTTCACCTTGGCAGCGGCGTCTTCGATCAGTTCCTTGATTTCCTTGGCGGCGACACCGGCACGCTGCGCGAGCGTACGCACCTCGCTGGCGACCACCGCAAAGCCACGCCCCTGCTCGCCCGCGCGCGCAGCTTCCACTGCAGCATTCAGTGCCAGGATGTTGGTCTGGAACGCGATGCCGTCGATCACCGTCGAGATTTCCGAAATGCGTGCCGAAGACTGATCGATCTCGCCCATCACCGAGGCCATCTGTGCCATTGCCTGCTCGGTCTCGCGCACGGCGGCACCGGCGGCATGCGCTTCACTGTCGGCCTGCCGCGCCAGTTCGGCGTTCTGGCGTACGGTCGAGGTCAGTTCCTCCATCGACGCGGCGGCCTCCTCCAGGTTGGCCGCCTGCTGTTCGGTGCGGCGCGAGAGGTCGTTGTTGCCGGCCGCCAGTTCCTGCGCGGCATTGTTGATGCTGTCGGCGGCGGCCTGGATGCCCTGCACGATGCCGGTCAGCTGCGCGGTGGTGGTATTGGCGTCGTCACGCATGCGGGCGAACACGCCGTCGTACTCGCCATCCATGCGCGCGGTCAGGTCGCCGTGCGAAATCGCGCGCAGCACGTCGGAGACATCGGCGATGCTGGCCTGCGAACTGGCCATCATACCGTTGAGGTGCTCGACCATTGCCTTGAACTGGAACTGGAACGCAGCGGCATCACCACGCATGCTGAAGTCACCGGCGCGAGCGGCGCGGGCCAGTTCATCAATCTGCGCGTTGATCGCCATCAAGCTCTGCTTCACTGCAGCCAGCGTACGGGTCAGCGTGGCCTTCTCGCCCGGGTAATCAGGCAGATCACGGCTGAGGTCACCGATGGCGTAGCGCTGCATCACCTCGGCCATCAGCAGTTCCACCTCAACGTGCGATTCGACCAGGCTGTTGGTCGCCTGCACCATGCGGCCGAAATCGCCGGGGAAGGCGCTGGCGTCCATGCGATAGCGGATCGCACCGGCCTCGTGCTGCTCGGCCATCTGCAGCTGCGCGCCGATCGCCGCCTGCACGCTCTGGCGGACGCTGGCCATGGCCTCGCCCAGCTGGGTCAGTTCGTCGCGGCCACCGAGGCGGAACTCCTGGTCCAGCTGCCCCTTTGACAGCCGCTCGGCCAGGTTCACCGCGCGCGCCAGCGGGCCGGTCAGGCTGCGGCCGATCATCACCGAGGCAGTGATGCCCGCCAGCAGCGCGACGCCGCCCAGCACCAGCAGCTGCAACAGGCTGCGCTCGCCCAGGCGGATCGCTTCGGCAGCAGCCTTGCGGCTTTCCTTTTCCTCGAAGTCCACGCCGTCCGACAGCGCCTTGTTCCAGCCGTTGGCCGCGTCCTGCACCGGGCCCAGGGTCAGCGCCACGGCACCCGGATAGTTGCCCTGCTCCATCAGCTCGCTGGTCTGCTTGTTGAGCGGGCGTGCGATGGCTCGCTTGGCGGCGATGGTTTCCGCAATGGCTTTGCCTTCGGCATCACCCGGAAGCGCCTGGTAGGCGGACCAGCTGGCCTCGTAGCGCTTGACCAGATCGGCAATGCGCTTCTCGTCGCTGCTGCGGTCGTCACCTTGGCGGATCAGCATCTCGCGGCGCACCACCATCATCTGGTTGTTGGCATCGAGCATCTGCGACAGCAGGCGCACCTTGGCCACGCTGATATCGACCACCTGCTGCATCGCGCGCTTCTGCACGACGCTGGCGGTGGCCCCGGTAGCGACCACGGCGGCAACCAGCAGCAGCAACAGGCCAAAGCCCAGCCCAAGACGCCAGGCAACCCTGACATTTCTCAAGTAGTTCATCGGTACATCCAAAACGGGGGGATGCGCCCTTATCGGCGTGGCCCGAAGCGCCTTGATGGGAGCTGCCACGCTCGTCCGGGTGCGGTTCAGAGAGGTGATGGCGTCGATTCCTGGCGCTAGCGACCCTAAAGTTCCCTTCCATGCTGCCAAGGGTGCCCGCCTACATCGTGGCCCCTTAGAATCGAATCGATCCTTGAAGATGAATGGATACATCTGATGAGCCACGATTTTCCCCACCAGTTGATTATTTTCGGCCCACCGGGAACCAGCAAGAGTTACAAGGCCCGGCATGAGAAGACGCCGATGCTCGGCATTCGCCCGGACGAGGTCATCCCTGTGACGTTCCACGCCGAGTTTGGTTACGGCGATTTCGTCTCCCGCCTGTTGCCACTGTCCGAGGGCAACAAGGTCCATTACCAAGTGCATGCCGGCCCCTTCATCCGCGCATTGGCACTTGCCCTTCACCGTTCAGAGCATGGCACGGCCGATTCGCCGCCTCGCAACGTTGTCCTGCTCATTGACGAAATCAACCGCGGCAACTGTGCGGAAATCTTCGGCGACATTTTCCAGCTGCTGGACCGGGACGATGACGGACAATCCAGCTATTCCGTCTGTGCCTCGAAACTGACGGTGCAGGCGCTGATCAACGAGATCCGCGAACTTGAAGCTCGCGATGACAGAGACTCCTCCACGCTGATCGGTCGTATCGAAGATGAGCGCATGCTGAGGCTTCCGGCGAATCTCTACCTGATCGGGACCATGAACACTGGCGACGAATCGATCTTCTTCATGGACTCTGCATTCAAGCGCCGCTGGAATTTCCAGTTCAGTCCAGCCGAGTTCAATGCAGTTCCCGCTGCGCAGGCCAATGCAACGATCGAAGGCCACCCATCGGTTACCTGGAAGATGCTGGTGGATGCTCTCAATGCGATGATCGTCGAGAAATGCACCTCTCCGAATCTCGACGACAAACTGATCGGCCCCTGGTTCATCAAGGCGCGGGCCATCGCTGCAACAACACCACCCGCGACGCTGGAACAGACGCACGCTGCATCGATTGCCGAACTGCGCAAGCTCGCCCCAGGGGCTGCGGAGTACATGCAGGGCGCGGACTACAGCCAGAGGTTCGACGATGCATTCTGCAAGCTCCGGAAATCCTGCAATGCCGAGACCTTGAAGGCAATCGACACACTCTCGGGCTTTGACGAGTCCGCCAAGCGCAAATTGAAGACTATTGCCTTTGCCATCAGTGGCTCATCCCCCTACTACAAGTCAAAGATAAACTTCCAGAAGACCAAGGACGGGATGCTCATTGAGGATTTCGTCGAAGCGCTTGCCGTGACACAGGAAGTCCATCCCATTGCCCACCATATCGCCGCCAGTGATATCGAGGGAAAGCTATTCCTCTACCTGTGGGACAACGTCTTCGAAAGGGACAAGTCCCCACTTGCAGAATGGCTGCGTATTCCCCCGGAATCACTGAGGACCTTCGGACAGTTTTCCGCCCGACGCGATGACTTCATCCGCAGCTTCACTGTTTCGGAAGATCTGCATGCAGCTGCATGACGTCAGCGTCGTCGCGGCTGGGTCCAGCGCTGTGGGCCTGTTCGTGGGAGATGGGCGCACCGAGCTGCGCGTGCCGCATGGCATGCCGACCTCCACCGCGCCCCGCGACGCATTCCGTCTGCTCTACCTGGCTTTCGCCGCTTTCAGGAATGTCCAATCAGATCTCGGACATGCACCGCAGCAGGACGGCGTTGAGGCAGACACGCATGGACGTGGACTTGCAGCGGCCCCCGCTTCGTTCGTCGACGCCATTGCCATCGACTCGCTGTTCAACCATTCCAATCCACTTCGACTGCTGTCACTTCGCTCACAGATCGCGCGGCGGCAGGATGGCAATCTGAACTACGCTGACCGCCACCTTAACCATGCATTGTTCAACGACGACGACGCCCCCTTCTTTCCGAAGCTTCCCACCCGGCGAAGCGTATGCGAACGCGGGACCGCCGACATCGTCGGCCTGTATTTTTTTCTCGCTGACGACTTCTATCGCAACCTGCTGCAGATCGATCCCGGCATCATC
The DNA here is from genome assembly GCF_027854495.1 of Stenotrophomonas sp. PI_27. NCBI lineage: Bacteria > Pseudomonadati > Pseudomonadota > Gammaproteobacteria > Lysobacterales > Lysobacteraceae > Stenotrophomonas > Stenotrophomonas sp. PI_27. The sequence goes on along the minus strand of NZ_JAJNOF010000007.1, from coordinate 224,518 downwards.
TGGGGACGCTTCACCATGGATGCCGTACAGCGCGCAACGGACTTCCGCCATCGCCATCTGCGCGAGGGTGACTCGCTGCATGAAGGTGATGCCTGGGCACAGGAGCTGCTGCTGCGGCGACTCCAGCAACTCCTGAGAACGTGCTACCGGCAGGCAACGCTGCGCAGCGCGGAGTTTCTTTCGCTGCATGCAGCACTGGAACGCTACCTTCATCCCGCGCTCGCAGGTAGTGTGCAGCAGGGCCAGGTCTGGGGCATGCGGGATTTCTGGCCTGTCTGGGAATCCATGTGCCTGCATGATGCCCTGCAACAGGCGAGCGACACGCACGGCACATCCGTCGTCACCTGTGACAGTACTTATCTCCCATCCCACCCCATCGCGATCGAGCAACGGGACACCTGGGGACAGCGACAGCATTCAATGTTCGCCCATAACGGACTCTGTCGCCGTCCCGACCTGTTGCTGCAACGCGGCTCCGCGTACACCGTGGTCGATTTCAAGTACTACCCCATCGCACCCGACTGGCATCAGCGAAGCCGTCGCGACGAAGACGAGAAGGCGCCCTCCTTGAAGGAGAAAGCGCAGAAGGATCTGGACAACATTGAGTTGTATGGACTTCTGCTGCACCGTCACCTTGCTGCGGTGGAGCAGGTATCGGCAACGATCACCCTGGAGTTCTGGCTCCCCGGAGGCGAAGCGCAGCGGATTCACATCCGCAGCTCGCCTGCCTGGAACCCACCATTAGAGGTAGTGACTCTTCCTCTGCCGGACATGATCAGGCGCTACGGAGAGCGACATGCCTTCAGCATGCGCGGCAACCACGCGCATACAGTTGCCAAAGCTGCGTGAAGACAGACTGCTCAGGTGTGGGTCAGGCTTTTCACGCGGGCTGCTCGTGCTCCGCTGGCATGGTGGACGGGCATCCCCTTGGAGCCGCCCATGCTTTCAGCCCGCGTCGCTTTGCTGTCCCTCACCTTGCTGGCACCTTCTGTCTTTGCGCAGGCTGCGCCTCTTGGCCTTCCCGCCCCGATCGCTGAAAAAGCCGGGCCGGACACCGCAGCACGCTCCGCCCTGCACGCCCAGGTGCTGCTGGATCGCGCGAATTTCTCGCCCGGCCAGATCGACGGCGAAGTGGGCAGCAACCAGCGGCGCGCGGTGTCGGGTTTCCAGGCGGCGCACGGCCTGACCGTCACCGGTGAGCTGGACGACGCGACCTGGAAGGCCCTGCAGGCTGATGCGGTCACCCCCCTGGCCAGCTACACGCTGACCAGCGAGGATGTCGCCGGGCCGTTCCAAGCGGTGCCGAAGGGCCCCGCCGCACAGGCCAAACTGAAATCGCTGGGCTTCAACAACGTCGAAGAGTCGCTGGGCGAACGCTTCCACGCATCCCCTGAGCTGTTGAAGCTGCTCAACCCGGGCGTGGATCTGAGCAAGGCCGGCAACCGCATCCAGGTGCCCAACATCGCACCATCGGCACTGCCGAAGGCAGCCAAGGTGGTCGTCGACAAATCCGACTCGACCCTGCAACTGCTGGATGCCCAGGGCAAGGTGATCGCGCAGGTGCCTGTCTCATCCGGCAGCCAGCATGATCCGCTGCCGATCGGCGAATGGAAGATCCTGGGCGTTTACCGCGACCCGCCGTTCCACTACAACCCCAAGCTGTTCTGGGATGCGCGCAAGGGCGAAAAGAAGGCGACGCTGCCGCCGGGCCCGAACAATCCGGTCGGCCGGGTCTGGATCGACCTGTCCAAGCCACACTACGGCCTGCATGGGACGCCCGAGCCCGGGCATGTCGGCAAGACCGAGTCACATGGCTGCGTGCGCATGACCAACTGGGATGCACTGCGCGTGGCCGACGCAGTAGACAGCTCGGTACCCGTGCTGATGCAGGAGTGAACCGATGCGCCTTTCTCAGCTGATCGTGCTGGGCGTGCTGCTGGGACTGGGGGCCGGCTGGTGGCTGCACCGCGATGCAGGCGAGCCGGTAGCCGCCTCGCTGCCGGAAGCACAACCGGCAGCCGCTGTGGCGCCGGCGAAGGAATCCGTAGCGCCGCTCGCCACGGCCCCTGTCCCCGCCGCCACCCCACCGTCAGCCGCGCGGTCTGCGGATGCGCCGTCCGGCCTGCTGCTGCCGGTGCAGGGCGTCGCGGCCTCGCAGCTGCGCGACACCTTCACCGATGCGCGCAGCGAAGGCCGCGTGCACGATGCCATCGACATCCTGGCCGATGCCGGTACGCCGGTACTCGCGGTGGCTGATGGCACGGTGGAAAAACTGTTCGACAGCAAACGCGGTGGCTTGACGATCTACCAGTTCGAGCCCAGCGGACGCTGGTGCTACTACTACGCGCATCTGCAGCGCTATGCCGATGGCCTGGCGGAAAAGCAGGTGATCAAACGCGGGGAGGTGATCGGCTACGTCGGCAGCACCGGCAACGCCAGTGCCGACGCGCCGCATCTGCATTTCGAGGTGCATGTGCTGGGGCCGGAAAAACAGTGGTGGAAGGGAGAGTCGATCAATCCCTATCCGCTGCTGAAATCGGCGGCACTGATGCCCGGCGCTGCCAGCGCCGCAACGCCAAAGTGATGACAGCCAACGCAGCCCCAGGAATCAGCAGCAACAGCGACGCCCTCTTCCAGAGGAAGAACGGCCACAGCCAGAGGTAATCGAGGTCGGTCAGCTTCAGCAGATCCAGCGGTGGCTGCAGCTCGATGTCTGCCGGTTGCCCCGCCAGCGGCGGATCGACCTCCAGCACGGTTATCCGCAACCATGAGCGGCCGCTTGGCAATGCGTCGCCGCGGCCGTGAAGTCTCCATGATCGGTGGGCGTATCGATGCGCAGCAGCACCCCTGGGTCCGCCTCTGTAGCGCACGTTGACACCCTGGTCATCGCGTCGCTTTCGCGCTGGCCCTGCCGCCCAATGACGAAAAAGCCCCGCTTTCGCGGGGCTTTTGCGGTCACCTATGCCGGGCAGCGCCGGCGCTACCTCAGGCGAACGGATCCTGCAGCACCATGGTGTGGTCGCGGTCCGGGCCGGTGGAGACGATGCTGATCGGGCAGCCGGCCAGCTCTTCCAGCGAACGCAGGTAGGCGCGTGCGGCCGGCGGCAGGTCGTCCCACTGGGTGATGCCGTGGGTGTTCTCGCTCCAGCCCGGGAACTCCAGGTACACCGGGGTGCATTCTTCCCAGCCCTGCGCGTCCAGCGGCGCGTACTCGGTGCGCTTGCCGTTGTATTCGTAGGCGATGCAGACCTTCAGCTTTTCCATGCCGTCCAGCACGTCCAGCTTGGTGATGCACAGGCCGCTGATGCCATTGATGGCCACCGCACGCTTCAGCGCGACGATATCCATCCAGCCGCAACGACGCGGACGGCCGGTCGACGCACCGTACTCGGCGCCGCGGTCACGGATGCCCTGGCCGATTTCGTCGTCCAGCTCGGTCGGGAACGGGCCGCCGCCGACGCGGGTGGCGTAGGCCTTGGCGATGCCCAGCACGTAGTCGATCGAATCGGCACCGACGCCGGAACCGGCCAGCGCACCACCAACAGTGGTGTTGGAGCTGGTGACGTACGGGTAGGTGCCGTGGTCGATGTCCAGCAGCGCACCCTGTGCACCTTCGAACAGCACGCGCTTGCCCTGCTTGCGCAGGTCATGCAGGATGCCGGCCACGTCGGACTTCATCGGCTGCACGTATTCGCCGAAGGCCAGCGCTTCGTCGAAGGTCTTCTGGAAATCGACCGCATCGGTATTCAGATACTTGGTCAGCACGAAGTTGTGGTAATCCAGCGCGGTGCGCAGCAGTTCTTCCAGCTGCTTGGGGTAATGCAGGTCGGCGATGCGGATGCCGCGACGTGCCACCTTGTCTTCGTAGGCCGGGCCGATGCCGCGGCCGGTGGTGCCGATCGCCTTGCCACCGGCGGCGCGCTCGCGCGCCTGGTCCAGGGCGATGTGGTACGGCATGATCAGCGGCGCGGCCGGGGAGATCTTCAGGCGCGAACGCACTTCCACGCCAGAGGCTTCCAGCTCGGCGATTTCCTTCTGCAGCGCAGCCGGCGAGATCACCACGCCGTTGCCGATCAGGCACAGCGCGTCGTCACGCAGGATGCCCGACGGGATCAGGTGCAGGACGGTCTTCTTGCCGTTGATGACCAGGGTGTGGCCGGCGTTGTGGCCGCCCTGGAAGCGCACGACGGCGCCGATTTCCTCAGTGAGCAGATCGACGATCTTGCCCTTGCCTTCATCGCCCCACTGGGCACCCAACACTACGACAGACTGACCCATGACGGGCTCCTCGATTTGTTGCGGCCATCGGGGCCGCGGACGGGTAAACCGTGGCGGGGCTGGCCAGCACCTGGAGGGCGGCTCCAAACGGGGAGCGGCCGGCGATGGAAGGCCCAGACACGGAAAAAGCCGAACGGGGAGGCCCGTCCGGCTTTTGTGCATTATCCGGGTTTCCGGGGTCCGCTGCCACCTTTCCGACGGACGGCTTCACCGGCCGGTCAGCCGCCCCGCCCGGTCGTGCCGGCCGGTCAGGCCCCGCCCGGTAGTGCCGGCCGCTGGCCGGCAATCCCGGGATGCCGGCCAGCGGCCGGCACTACCCTGCTAGTGGCGGGCCCACCACAGCAGGCTCAGGCCGGCCAGCAGCACCAGCCCCCCGAAGCTGCGCAGGGCCGGGCTGGGCAGGTCCAGCAGGCGTTCGGCCATGCGCTTCCAGGCAAACGGCGCAACGAACAGGAACAGGCCTTCCAGCACCGCCACCAGGCAGACGGCGGCGAACAGATCTTTCATGGGGAACTCCGGAAAAAGCACGGGGCCCGGCAGTTGGCCGGGCCCCGTGGGGTAATGCCCTGCGACCTCAGCGGTCGTTCTTCAGGTATTGCAGGAACGGGTCGTTCTTGTCGAGCACGATCACGCCGTTGCCGTCGGTCATGGAGCCGCGGTACGCCTCCAGGCTGCGGTAGAACGCGTAGAACGACGGATCAGCCGAACCGGCCTTGCCGTAGATGCGGGTGGCTTCCGCGTCACCTTCACCGCGCAGGCGCTGTGCATCGCGCTCTGCCTCGGCGATCAGCACGGTGCTGTCACGGTCGGCCTGGGCGCGGATGGTCAGCGACTGCTCCTCGCCTTCCGCGCGCAGCTTGGCCGCTTCCTGCTTGCGCTGGGCACGCATGCGCTCGTACACATCGTTGATGACCTGGCTGTCGGTCGGCAGGTCCACCTGCTTGATGCGCAGGTCGATCATCTGCATGCCCAGGCCCGCCACGGCCTCGTTGATCCCCTTCAACTGCTCGGCGATCAGCTCGCTGCGGTCGCCGGACACCAGCTGCTGCAGGGTGCGCGAGTTGATCTGGTTGCGCAGCGAATCGGTGATGATCGGCGCCAGGCGGGCGTTGGCCACGCGCGGGTCGCCGCCGGTGGCGCGGAAGTAGTCACCTACGTTGGAGATGTAGCCGATGGCGAAGAAGTCGACGCTGACGTCCTTCTGCTCGGCGGTGAAGTAGCGTGCCGGCGCGGTGTCGAGCACCTGGAAGCGGCGGTCGAAGACCTTCACCGTTTCCACCACCGGCACCTTGAAGTGCAGGCCCGGCTTGATGTCCGAACGCACCACCTTGCCCAGGTTCAGCACCATGGCGGTCTGGTCCTCGCGGACCACGTACACCGAGCCGAGCAGGCCCAGCACCACCGCCACGATCACGGCGATCCAGATTGGACTCTTCATCGGCTGCCCTCCTCACGGCCGCTCGGTCGCCCGGTCGGGCGGCCCACCGGCCGGCCCGGATCACGGGAAGCTTCCACCGCTGCACCCGGCAGCGACGGCATGACCACGTCCGGGTTGGCCACGGCGGCCGGAGCCGACGTGCTCGGACGGGTATCGCCGGTCATCGGCACGTAGATCAGCTGGCGTCCATCACCACCGATCACCTTGCGGTTCTCGCTCAGCACCTGCTGCACGGTCTCCAGCCACAGGCGCTTGCGGGTCACTTCCGGCGCGTCCTTGTACTGGGCCTGCAACAGGCTGAAGCGCTGCGCGTCACCCTCGGCCTTGGAAACCACGGCCTGCTTGTAGCCTTCGGCGGTGGTACGGGCGCGCGAGGCCTGGCCACGGGCCTCCGGCACGACCTTGGCGGCGTACGCCTGGGCTTCGTTGATCAGGCGCTCCTTGACCTGCTGGGCACCGTTGACCTCGTCGAAGGCCGGCTTCACTTCTTCCGGCGGACGGGCGTCCTGCAGGGTCAGGCCGGTCACGGTGAGGCCGGTCTTGAATGCCTTCAGCAGCGCCTGCAGGCGCTCCTCGGCGGCCACGGCCAGCGGGCCACGGTTGTTCAGCACGGCATTGAGGTCGGCGCGGCCGACTTCCTCGCGTACCGCGCTCTGCGCCGACTGCTCCAGTACCTGGTTGGCATCGACGGTGCCGAACAGGTACTGCTGCGGATCGTCGATGCGGTATTGGACGTTCAGCGACACGTTGACGATGTTCTCGTCGCGGGTCAGCACCGGTACCTGGATCGAGAACGTCTTGATCTCGGTGGCGTTGACCTTGGTGACCGATTCGATCGGCCACGGCAGCTTGAAGTTCGGGCCGGGCTGCAGGATGCGCGAGAACTGGCCGAAGCGCAGCACCACGCCGCGCTGCTGTTCGCCGATCAGCTGGAAGCTGGAGAACAGCACCAGCAGCACCACGGCGGCCACCACCCAACGCACGATGCCGCCGTCGAACAGGTCCTTCAGCGGCCCGGGCAGTCCGCCCCAGCCACCACCATTGCCACCGCCGCGCGACCCGAACGGCCCGCGTCGATTGTCCTCGGGGCCTTGTCCGCCCTTGTTGCCGCCGGGTGTATTCCAGGCCATGCACGCTCCATCAAGATGTGGGCTGCGGCGCGGGCCCTTCCCGCGGCGCCAGCCGTGAAACCATCACCGATCATACAAGATGGGGCGGATCGGCAGGATCGAAAGGGGGCCGACGGGGTAAGGTGGCGTTTTCCTCGAAGTCAGGCAACGCCGATGGCCCCCACCACCCCGTTCACCGCCTTCCGCATCGAAAACGACGACGCCGGCTACCGCAGCGGCCTGGCCCAGCTCCGGATCGACGACCTCAATCCCGGGCAGGTGCTGATCCGCGCCCAGTGGTCTTCGGTCAACTACAAGGATGCCCTGGCCGGCACCGGCAAAGGGAAGATCCTGCGCCGCTTCCCGCTGGTGGGGGGGATCGATGTGGCCGGCACGGTGGTTGCCAGCACCGATCCGGACTGGCGTGAAGGCGATGCCGTGCTGGCCACCGGCTGCGGCCTCAGCGAGACCCGCGACGGCGGCTACAGCCAGTATGTGCGGCTGGAGTCGCGTGCAGTGATCGCGCAGCCGGCCGGGCTGAGCGCGCGTGAGGCGATGGTACTGGGCACCGCTGGATTCACTGCGGCGCTGGCCCTGCTGCGCATGCAGGACAACCGGCAGACCCCGGCGCTCGGCCCGCTCGCGGTTACCGGCGCCAGCGGCGGCGTCGGTGCGCTGGCCCTGTCGATCTTCAGCCGTGCCGGTTACACGGTGCATGCAATCAGCGGCAAACCGGACCAGGCCGACTTCCTGCGCAGCATCGGCGCCACCGAGGTACTGCCGCGCGAAGCGCTGGCCGATACCGCTGCGCTGCAATCGGCGCGCTTCGGCGGGGGCCTGGACAATGCGGGCGGCGCGATGCTGGCCGGCCTGCTGGCGCAGACGGTGCCCTATGGCAGCGTGGTCAGTGCGGGCCTGGCGGCCAGCCCGGCGCTGGACATGACGGTGATGCCGTTCATCCTGCGCGGCATATCGCTGCTGGGCGTGTCCTCGGCCAATGCACCGCGCAACCTGCGCGAGGACGTGTGGGCGCGGCTGGGAGACGAGTGGAAACCGCAGCACCTGGACCGCATCTGCACCGCCGAGGTGGGCCTGGATGGCCTGCCGGCGGTGTTCGAGCGGATGCTGTCCGGTGGTTCGCTGGGGCGCACCGTGGTGCGGATCGACTGAACGTCGCAGGCAGGCGACGGACGGCAATCGCGCCCCTCCCGCCGGTAAGGTGCCCGCACTACACTGCGGGCATTACATGGGGAACAACATGGCACGCATTCTGATCGTCGACGACTCACCGTCGCAGCTGTTGGGGATACAGCGCATCGTCGAGAAGCTCGGGCACCAGATCCTGACCGCCACCGATGGCGCCGCAGGGGTCGAAACCGCCAAGGCCGAACTGCCCGACCTGGTCCTGATGGACGTGGTGATGCCCAACCTCAATGGTTTCCAGGCCACCCGCACCCTCGCCCGCGACGAGGCGACCCGGCATATCCCGGTGATCCTGGTGACCACCAAGGACCAGGACACCGATCGCATGTGGGGCATGCGCCAGGGCGCCAAGGCCTACATCACCAAGCCGTTCTCGGAAGACGAGCTGTCCGAGGTGCTGGAGCGCGTGTTCGCCGGGCAGGGCTGAACGCGCGGTGGTGCCGGCCGCTGGCCGGCAACCACGCATCACCGTCCAGGGCAATGAAGTTGCCGGCCAGCGGCCGGCACTACCTTCAAATGGCCTCGCCGAAGGCCTTGGCCAGATTGCGGTAGGCCTTCTTCTGCGCCTCGTCGGTCGCCGCCGGCGCCACGATCTCGATTTCGACGATCTGGTCGCCCTCCGGGTTGCCCGGCAGGCCACGCCCGCGCAGGCGCAGCTTGCGGCCGGCATCCGAATCGGCCGGGATCTTCAGTTCCACCGCGCCGCCCAGGGTCGGCACGCTGATGCTGGTGCCCAGCGCGGCCTGCCACGGCGTGAGCGGCAGCGTATAGAGGATGTTGCGGCCATCGACTTCGAACTGCGGGTGCGCGGCGTACTCCACCTCCAGCAGAAGGTTGCCGCCATGGTTGCCCTGCCCGGCCAGGCGGATCACCTGGCCCGGGCGGATGCCCTTGGGCACGCGCACGTCCAGCTGCTTGCCGTTGACGGTGATGCGCAGGCTGTCGCCGCTGTAGGCCGCTTCCAGCGGCACCGACAGCTTGGCGCGGGTGTCGCGGTTGGGCGCGTGGCCCTGGCTGCTGAAGCCCGGGCCCGGGCCGGCACCGCCGCGCTGGCGCGCGAACAGGCTTTCGAAGAAGTCGCTGAAGCCGCCGTTGGCGCCACCGCCACCGAACACTTCCTCGAAATTGAAGCCTCCGGCACCGCCGTAGTTCGGCGGCACGTTGAACTCCTCGCCCGGGCGATAGCCCTGTGCGCGCAGCTGGTCGTAGGCCGCGCGCTTTTCCGGATCGCGCAGTGCCTCATAGGCTTCGTTGACCGCCTTGAACTTGTCCTCGGCCCCGGCCTCCTTGCTGACGTCCGGGTGGTACTTGCGTGCCAGCCGGCGGTAGGCGGTCTTGATCTCCGCCTCGCCCGCGCTCGGTTCCACCCCCAGGGTGGCGTAGTAATCCTTGAATTCCATCCAGCTACCTCGATTCGCTTCGGCCGCGCCGGTGGCGCCGCCCCGGGTTCATTCTACGCGCCGGCGATGCTACGCCGCCCCTCGTGCGGCCCCGGTGAGGCCGACTGATCCTGCGCAATGCCGCTGCCCTGCCGATGCACCACGCTAGGGCTGGAAGCCCCCGCCACGAGGCCTGAAGATGGGGCCTGCACACCGGGTTTCCAATGTCTTGACGCCCCTGTCCCATCCGGCCCACTAGCCTGCCCCCAGCAAGGAGTTCACCATGACCATCCATGTCGGCGACCGCATTCCGGAAGTGACCCTCAAGCGCATCCGCGAGGGCATCGAAACGCTTGATACGCATTCGCTGTTCGACGCCCGCAAGGTCGTGCTGTTTGCGGTGCCCGGCGCGTTCACGCCCACCTGCTCGGCCCGCCACCTGCCCGGCTACGTCGAAAAATTCGAGGCCTTCCGCCAGCGCGGCATCGATGTCTACTGCATGGCGGTCAACGACCCGTTCGTGATGAAAGCCTGGGCAGCCGACCAGAAGGTGCCCGACGGCCTGCTGATGCTGTCCGACGGCAATGCCGAGCTGACCCGCGCATTGGGCCTGGAGCTCGATGCCAGCGCCTCGGGCATGGGCATCCGCTCGCGGCGCTTCGCGCTGTACGTGGTCGATGGCGTGGTGCGCGCCGCCTGGATCGAACAGCCCGGCCAGTTCGAGGTGTCATCCGCCGAATACGTACTTGAACACCTGCCCACCTGACCCCCATTGCAAAAGGAAACGGCCAGCCATGTCCAGCAAGCCAGCCAAAGCCAGCAAGCCCGCCGCCGGGATTCCCGGCATCAGTGACCGCCAGACCCTGCGCGAGCGTGCCCGGCACAACATCGAAGACGGCGCAATCACCGACAGCTACAGCGCCGACCGCAAGGTCGTGATCAAGCTGCTCAACGATGCCCTGGCCACCGAGTACGTGTGCGTGCTCCGCTACTACCGGCACTATTTCATGGCCAAGGGCATGCTGGCCGACGCGGTCAAGGCCGAGTTCCTGGAGCATGCGCAGCAGGAGCAGGCGCACGCCGGCAAGCTGGCCGAGCGCATCGTGCAGCTTGGCGGCGAGCCGGACTTCAACCCGGACACGCTGACCGCGCGCTCGCACGCCGAGTACAAGGAAGGCAGCGACCTGCGCGACATGGTGCGCGAGAACCTGGTCGCCGAGCGGATCGCCATCGACAGCTACCGCGAGATGATCAACTTCATCGGCGACCGCGATACCACCACCAAGCGCATCCTTGAAGAGATCCTGGCGCAGGAGGAAGAACACGCCGACGAGTTCGCCGACCTGCTGGAAGGGTGGATCGGGGAATAGCGGCGCGGCGCTCCCTGTAGAGCCGAGCCCATGCCCGGCTGAACAACGGCGTGGCCGGCCCCGATCAGGGCCGGCACCTACCGGAGGACGTTGAACCTGACCTGCGTCCACGCGCCGTCGGCCGCCAGCGCAGTCAGGGTATGTGCGCCCGGCTCGGCGAACTCGCGCTGCATCAACTGTGCGCCGTGGGTCTGCGCGATCCAGCGGCCATCCAGCAACCAGTCCACGGCCTGCTCGCTGCCCAGCGCGCGCAGCTGCAGGCGCACCCCGTGTTCGGCATTCGGCGCGCGCGCCAGCGTCGCGCCGTCATTGAGCCCGTCCACGTGCAGCGCCACGCTGGCCTCGCGGCCGTCGTCGCGGCAGTCCGGTGACAGCGCCGGCAGCTGTGACGCCTCGCGCGTGGCCCTGGACAACCACGGCGAGAGCAGCGCCGGCCAGCGTGCAATCTCGCGCGCCACTTCCTCATGCGGAAGACGGCAGTCAGCGGACACGCGCAGGCCGGTCCGCGCATCGGCCAGGTAGCGCTGTCGGCCCGGTTGCCACCGCCGCGCCTCGCGCTCGGGGAAGGTCGGCGGTGCTGCGCCTTCCAGCAGATAGGCCGACATCCGCCGCTGGCAGAGTGCCGCCGGCAGGCCCTCGGCACGTTCGCCGGTGGGCCAGCAGACATCCTCCTGGCTGACGCTGGCCGGCATCGGCGCGGCCGCCGAGTCACCCCGCTGGCGCGGCAGGCTGTCCACCACTTCGAACATCAGCGGCAGCGCGGTGACCGCGCCGTACTGGCCCGGCAAGGGTGTGCCGTCCGGCCGGCCCACCCACACGCCCACGGTGTAATGGCGGGTACTGCCGATCGCCCACGCATCGCGATAGCCATAGCTGGTACCGGTCTTCCAGGCCACGCGCGGGCGGCCTCCAACATCGAACGTCCCTGCGCTGTATCCCGGGCGCGGGTTCGATTCCAGCATCTCGCGCACGATCCAGCTGGCACCCGGCGAGGCCAGGCGCCGCTCGATCATCGGCTCGTCGTCGGTGTAACGCACGCGGCCGGCAATGCCGTTGCGGTTGAGCGCGGCGAACGCGCCGACCAGGTCTTCCAGGCGTGCGCCGGTTCCGCCCAGGATCAGCGACAGATTGGGCGTACTGCCGGGCGGGAAGCGCAGCTGGATGCCCGCGTGCGACAGGCGTGCGGCGAAGCGCGCGGCGCCGACCCGCTGCAGCAGGTCCACCGAGGGCACGTTCAGTGATAACCGCAACGCGCTGGACGCGCCGATCGGCCCATTGAAGGCCATGTCGAAGTTGCCGGGGCGATAGCTGCCGAAACTCTGCGGCGCGTCGACCAGCAGGCTTTCCGAATGGATCAGGCCATCGTCCAGCGCCATGGCATACAGGAACGGCTTGAGCGTCGAGCCCGGCGACCGCCAGGCCTGCACCATGTCCACGTGGCCCAGCCGCTGGCGGTCACCGAACGCCAGCGTGCCGACATAGGCACGCGCCTGCAGGGTCTGGTTGTCGACCACCAGCAGGGCCGCCGAGGTCCGCTCGGGCAGCGTCGAGAAATAGCTGGCCACGCGCTCTTCCAGCGTGCGCTGCAAGCCGACGTCGATGCTGCTCTGGATGCGTGCCTGGCCTGGATGGGCCGAGTGCAGGCGCTGTGCCAGCAACGCGGCATGCAGCGGCGGCCGCAGCGAGCGTGCGACCACGTTCTCGATGCGCGCATCTTCCACGTCTTCCGCCGTCCACGCGCCCAGTTCGGCCATGCGGGACAGCACCTTGTCGCGCGCCTTCTGCGCTGCTTCCGGATGGCGGTCCGGACGCAGCCGGCTCGGCGCCTGCGGCAGCACTGCCAGCAACGCGGCCTCGGCATGTGACAGCTGCGCCGCCGGCTTGCCCAGGTAGGCCCAGCTGGCGGCCTCCACACCCTCGATGGTGCCGCCGTAGGGCGCGCGCTCCAGATACAGGGCCAGGATCTGCGGCTTGCTCAGGTGCACTTCCAGCTGCAACGCGCGCAGCATCTGCTTGAGCTTGCCCCACGGCGTGCGTGAGTGCGGGTCGAGGATGCGTGCCACCTGCATGGTCAGGGTCGAGCCACCGGAAACGATGCGGCCCCCACGCAGCAGCTGGCCGCCGGCACGCACGATCGCCACCGGGTTGATGCCCGGATGGCGCCAGAACCAGCGGTCTTCGTAGGTCAGCAACGCCTGCAGGTACAGCGGCGAAACGCTGTCGATCGAGGCCGGATAGCGCCACACGCCCTCGGCATCGGCGAACGCACGCAGTGGCGTGCCGTCGGCAGCCACCACCAGGGTGCTGGTATCGCGCTGTTTCGGCAGCGGCGGTGGGAAGGCGAAATCCAGCACCAGCAGCAGCGCCAGCGTGGCGGCCGTGCCCCAGCGCAGCCATGGCCACAGCGGCCGCAACCGGCAGCGCAGCGCCGCCAGCCGGGTCGTCATCGTGTTCTTCATTGCAGGTTGCCAGCAGGACGGGCCGCGCCGTCGCGGCCCGTCCGCGCGGTCACGGCTGTACCACCGTGATCGTAGTCGGGTTGCTGCGGCCCACCCCACGCAGCTGCGGCCGGTACATGTCCTCCACCAGCGGCGGCGGCACCGAGTAGGTTCCCGGCGTCACCGCGCGTACCAGGTAGAACACGTTGGCCTTGCTGCCACGCGAGAGCTTCAGCGCGGCCACATAGCGGTCATCGCGGAACTCCTCGTGCTTGGTGTCGGCGGCCTCACCACGGTCGCTGATGGTAATGCCATCGACCACCACGTCGGCCCACTGCTTGGCGTCGCCCAGGTTGAAGTTCTCGATTTCCAGGCCCGCCGGCAGCAGGTCGGTCAGCAGCGCATCGGGCATCGTGGTGTCCGCAGTCACCGTGACGCGCACGATCAGCGCTTCGCCTTCCTTCAGCGGCCGCGGCGACCACGGCTTGCCATCGGTGCCGTAGTAGCTGCGCTCGACGCCAAGCACGCTGTTGTCCGGTGCGGGTGCGCTGCGCGGAATGCCGGCCACATCGATGCTGGCGAACATCGGCGGCTGGCCCTGTGGGGTGAAGCGCACGCCGCTGGCCAGTTCGCTGGCGCTGAAGTTGCGGCCGAACAGCTTGCGCTCGCCGATGGCTTCGGTGTTGCCACCGATCACCAGTTCACCGGCCACCAGCGCCTTCTGGTTGGCAGCGAGCGCCTTGCCGAGACGTGCAATCGCCACCTGTTCCTGCGTGCTCAGCCACATCCAGCCGGCGTTGCGGCGCGCATCCAGGCCACGGCCGAGATCGACCGCACGCGCATCCCAGGCCGGCTTGGCCAGCTTGTTCTCGTGGGTCAGCGCGATCATCAGCGCGTCATCGCGGATGGCGCTGCCATAGTCGCCGAAGTACGACGGCCGCTCGCTGCTGGACTTGGCAAAGGCCGCCGCCAGCGCGGCCTGGCCACGCTTGGCATCACCCTGCAGCGACAGCGCCACGCCCAGGTGGACCAGCGACAGGCCGCCGACCGCCTTGCTGCGCTCGTTGTCGTACAGCGTGCGCAGGGTACCCAGCGGCGCACGGTTGACCCGGGCCAGCACGTAGCCCGAATACGCCTGGTTGGCGAACTTCAGCTTCTCTCGGTCGTCCTGGCCATAGAACTGGTTGCCACCGGACAGCAGATCCTCGCTGAGCCGGTTCAGCGCCTTCTGCAGCACGTTGTCGGGCACCGCGAAACCGGCATCCTTGGCGTCGAGCAGGAACTCGGTGATGTACGGGGTCAGCCACGGGTTCACGTAGCCGTCGTCACCCCACATCGAGAAGTTGCCATTGGCCACCTGCATCGACGCCAGGCGACCGAACGCACCCTCCATGCGCTCGCGGCGGGTCTTGGCATCCAGCCCGTCGGCGCCGAGCATCGACGAGGTGGCCTGGTCCAGGATCAGCGCGGCATAGCCCTTGCTGGTGGTCTGCTCGGCACAGCCATACGGATAGTTCAGCGCGCCCTGCAGCGCACTGGCGAACGGGATCGGTGGCAGCGGGCTGACCAGCAGGCGCGCATTCACCGATTCGGCCATCAGGCCATCGGTCAGGCTGTTGTCGAGGCTGACCGCGGCCAGCGGATCCAGCGTACGCACCTGCGAACGCAGCACCTGCGGCCAGGCCGCACGCACCGGCAGGTCATAACGGCGATCGGCCTTGAAGCCGTTGCCGTCCACCCGCACCCGCACCTTGGCCACGCTGTGGCCCTCGCGTGCCGACAGCGGGAAGCTCAGCGTGGTCTTGGCATCGGCATTCAACTGCACGCTGCGGCTGCCCTCGCCCAGGTTCAGCGGACCTTCGGTATCCACCTTCACGTTGAACTGGCCCGGCTTGCCGGTGAAGTTCTGCACATCCAGGGTCACGGTGCTGCGGTCACCCGGGGCGAGCACCCGCGGCATGCTGGCCTCGGCCAGGATCGGCGCGCGCACCACGGTCTCCACGTCACGCTTGCCGTACTGGTCATCGCTGTAGACCAGTGCCGACACGCGCAGGGTGCCGTTGAAGTCCGGCACCTTCAGGCGGATGCGGGCATTGCCCTTGGCATCCAGCTGCACTGGGCCGGAGAACAGGTCCACGGTCTGTACGCGCGCGGTCGGGCGCTTGGCCTGCGGCAGCGCCTGCAAGGCCATGTCGCCGCCGAACTTGAGCTTGCCACTGCCGCCGTCGAAGCTCTCGATCACCCGGCTGTAGATGTCATAGGCGTCGATGCCGAGACGGCGCTGGGCGAAGAAGTGCGCGCCGGCATCGGGCACCGGGAAGCGGGTGATGTTGAGGATGCCCACGTCCACCGCCGAGACGGTGACATGCGCCGTCTTGCCGGCCAGCTGCGGCGCGCTGACCGTCACCGGCAGGTCCTGCTCCGGGCGCATCTGCTTGGGCGCGACCAGGCCGACGGCCACGGTGCGGCCCTTGCGGTCCATCGGCACGTGCACCACGCCCACGGCACGGGCCGGGGTGATCTTGCTCGGCGCACTGCCGCCACGGAACACCAGCGCGGTGATGTAGACGTCGTGCCGCTCCCAGTCGGCGGTGACCGGGATCTTGAAGGTCGAACCCGGCTTGGCGTCGATGTCCTGCACGTACAGCATGCGGTCGGTCTCGACCATCAGGATGCCCTTGCCGGCGTGCGGCGGGGTCACCGTCACTTCCAGGGTGTCCCCGGCCTTATAGCCGGTCTTGTCCAGGCCCAGCTTGATCTTGTCCGGGCGCGCGTCCAGGCCACGGTTGTCATCGCCCCAGCTCCAGCCGGCGCGGAACGGGTAGCGGCTGGTCAGGCCGGTGGACGGATCGAACACGTCCACCCGGTACTCGCCCCACTCCACCGGGAAATCGAAGGCGACCGCACTGCTGCCGGCATCGACGGTACGGGTTTCCTTGTTCTCGAAACGGCGGGTGAAATCGTAATCCCAGCGGTTGTCGTTGAAGGTCCAGTGGTAGTCGCGCAGTTCCCGCACCAGGGTGATCTTCAGGCCCTTGGCTGGCTGCGGTGTGCCGGCGGCATCCACGCGCATCAGTTCGAAGCGTGCGTTGCCGTTGGAATCAGCACCATCGTCGGGGTTGAACAGCGGCCGCACGCCGACCAGCGCGTTGGCCGGCCACATCACCCGCTTCAGGGTACGGGTGACCGTGCGCCCGCCGGTTTCATACAGGCTGCCGGACAGCACCACGGCGATCGGCGCCTTGGCCTTGGCCGCTTCTTCCGGCAACGCCACGTCCTCACGCAGCTGGCCGTTGGCCGGCAGCGTGGTATCGATCACGTCCTTGGCCTCGCGCGGCAGCTGCAGGGTCGGGTCACCGAAGAAATAGCCCGGCAGGCCCTCCACCGGCTGCTGTTCGGCGGCCACCGCCATGCGCGCGGTAAAGCGGTTGCCGTCGGCCGGCGCACCGTACAGATAGGCGCCGTTGGCCTGCAGGCGCAGGTCCTCGCCCGGCTTCAGCGTCTTCTGCGCGCTGTCCAGGTCCAGCTTCATGCGCTCGGGCAGGAACTCCTCGATGCGCAGGGTCATGCCCTGGATCGCTTCCTTGCTGGCCGGGTCGGTGCGGAACTCGACCTGCCAGCGCCCGGTCGGCGCCTCGGCCGGGATGACCTGCTCGAAACTGATGTAGCCCTGCTCGCCCGGCTGCAGGCGGGTCTCACGGAAGGTCTTGCCGTCGGGCTGTTTCAGGCGCAGGAACACCGGCTGCGCCTTGACCGGCTTGCCGTCGTTGTCGCGCAGCAGCGCGGACAGGCGCACGGTCTCGCCCGGGCGGTACAGGTCGCGGCCGGACCAGGCGTAGACGTCGAACCAGGCGTTGTCACGACCGGCCACGGCGAACTCACTCAGGTCCAGCGCCGGCTGGTTGAACGGCAGGAAGCTGGTGTCCTTGCCGCTGCTGGCGACCAGCACGTGGGTGGCATCCAGGGTGTAGTTCAGCAGCGCATTGCCATTGCCGTCGGTGCTGCCCTTCAGCACCACCTCGCCCTTGGCGTCGAGCACGCGCAGGTCGATGCCCTTCAGCGGCGCGCCGTCCTTCAGGCCGGCGGTGTGCACGAACAGCTTGTCCTTGTAGGCACGGGTATGCAGGCCGATGTCGCTGACCGAGAAGAACGCGGTATCGAACTCGCCTTCGTAGTCACCGGTGCGCTTGAGCAGGGCGAAGTACAGGCCCGGCTCCTGCAGTTCCTTGATGTCCTGGGTCGGCAGGTAGGTCAGCACCCGCTCGTTCTTCTTGCCGCCCAGGATGAAGCGGTTGACGTAGACCGGCTCGGCCAGCTTGTTGATCGGGCTGCGCTCGTAGTCGCTGCTCAGTTCCCAGCTGCCACGGCGGCCGCCGCGCTGGTACTGGCTGAAGAAGGTCGGCAGGTCCTTCTCGCGCACGCGCAGGAATTCGACGTCGACTTCCGGCACGTTCACCGAGACCACCGGCAGGCCGCGGCTGTCCTTGGCCGGCAGCACGCTGCCCTGCGAGGCGAAACCCACCACCGGCTTCAGCTCGCCGCTGAACACCTTCTGCTTCAGTTCCTTGCCCAGGCGGCTGCCATCGGCGGCCAGCAGGTCCGGCGAGACCACCAGGCTGAACTCCTTGCCGGCCTCGACGAACGGGTAACGCAGGGTCAGGCCGTCATCGGACAGCGTCCAGCTGCTGTCCTCGGTGCCGACCTTCTCTTCAAAGCGCACCAGTTTGTCGAAATCCTGGGTGCCGACCAGCGGACGCGAGAACTCCAGCGCCAGCGACAGGCCGTCATTCTTCTGGTCCGGGTAGGCGCGCAGCAGGGTGAACTCCTTCACCTGCTCGGCCTTGGTGGTGATGGCCTCGCCACTGGCCTTGGGCAGCTGCCCGCTGTCATTGCGACAGCCGGCCAGGCCCAGCAACAGGCCTCCTGCCAGTACAGCCGCCGCCCATCCCCACCGCTTCCGCCGTGCCGGACCGCTCATGTCGTCACTCCTTGATCGAGGCGGCCATTATAGGCAGGCCACGTCAAGGTGTTGACGCGAATTCGGCAATCGCCCCGGTGCGGGCAGTGCCGGCGCTGGCCGGCATGGCAGGTTGGATGGAATTGCCGGCCAGCGGCCGGCACTACCGATCGCCCTACCCCGGCAGGTACAGGTCCACGTAGTCGGGCACCGGCATTGCCGCCAGGGCCACCGGGTCCAGCGATGCGGCCAGGATGCGCTGTTGCTGGACGGTCGGGAAGCGATGGGCCAGATGCCGGCGGAACTTGTCCATCAGCAGCGGGATTCCCTCCTGGCGGCGACGCGCGTGGCCGAGCGGGTATTCCACCAGCACCTCCGGCAATGCGGTGCCATCGATGAAGCGCACTGTCAGGCCGTTGGCGATGCTGCGCTTGCCCGGGTCCAGGTAATCGGCGCTGAGCTGCGGGTCCTCATGGCAGGCCATCTTTGCGCGCAGCGCGTCGATGCGCGGGTCGGCCGCGACGTCATCCTCGTAGTCCTCGGCCACAAGCCGCCCGTGCAGCAGTGCGATGGCGACCATGTACTGCACGCAGTGGTCGCGGTCGGCCGGATTATGCAGCGGTCCCTGCTTGTCGATGATGCGGATGCAGGCTTCCTGGGTCCGGATGGCGATATGCGCGATGTCCTCGACCCGTCGCCCCATCGCGCGCAGCTGCTGGTGCAGCGTGATCGCCGCCTCCACCGCCGTCTGGCCGTGGAACTCGGCCGGGTAGCTGATCTTGAACAGCACGTTCTCCATCACATAGCTGCCCAGCGGTCGCCCCAGCGTCAGGGCCCTGCCGTGCATCGATACCGCTTCAAAGCCCCAGGTCGGCGCACTCAGCACGCTGGGGTAACCCATCTCGCCGCTGGCCGCCATCAGCGCCAGTCGCACGCCACGACTGGTCGCATCGCCGGCCGCCCAGCTCTTGCGCGAGCCGGTGTTGGGCGCATGCCGGTAGGTGCGCAGCGCCTGGCCATCTACCCAGGCCAGCGACAGTGCATTGAGCATGTGTTCGCGGTCGAGCCCAAGCAACTGCGCGACCACCGCGGTGGTGGCGACCTTGACCAGCACCACATGGTCCAGCCCAACGCGGTTGAAGGAGTTCTGTAGGGCCAGCACGCCCTGGATCTCGTGCGCCTTGATCATCGCCAACAGCACGTCGTGCACCGTGGGCACCGGGCGGCGCAGGGCCTGCGCGTTGCGCCCCAGCCAGTCGGAGACGGCGAGGATGCCGCCCAGGTTGTCCGAGGGGTGACCCCATTCCGCGGCCAGCCAGGTGTCGTTGAAATCCAGCCAGCGCACCATCGCGCCAAGGTTGAAAGCCGCCTGCACGGGGTCCAGCACGTAATGCGTACCCGGCACGCGCGCACCGTTGACCACGCTGATGCCCGGCACCAGGGGGCCGAGCAGCTTGCTGCAGGCCGGGAAGGACAGTGCTTCCAGGCCGCAGCCGAGCGTGTCGAGCAGGCAGTGGTGCGCGGTCTGGAACGCCAGCGGCGAGTCGATGCGCGCGTCGCGTACGTAATCGACGATGTCCACCAGCAGCGCATCCCACGCTGCACGCTCGTTGGATCGGGTGTGGCTGTCGGACATCGTGGCCCTCCTCGTGGGAGTGCACGGTTGCCCGTGCACCATGCCAACCCCGGTTGGCGGTTACCCGAGCATCACTCGGCCGGCACCCGCACCTTGCCCTCCATCAGCACGCGGGCGCTGCGGCTCATGATGGCCTTGGTCACTGTCCACTGGCCGTCAACGAGACCGGCCTGCGCACCCACGCGCAACGTGCCGGAGGGATGGCCGAAGGTCACCGCTTCGCGTTGTCCACCACCGGCCGCGCGATTGACCAGCGTGCCCGGGATCGCCGCTGCGGTACCGATTGCAACCGCGGCAGTGCCCATCATCGCGTGGTGCAGCTTGCCCATCGACAGCGCCCGCGCGTGCAGGTCGATGGCCGAGGCCGGGATGGCCTTGCCACTGGACGACACGTAGTCCTGTGCCGGCGCCACGAAGGCCACCTTCGGCGTGTGCTGGCGGGTCGCGGCGTCTTCCAGTTTCGGGATCAGGCCCATGCGCAGCGCGCCGTAAGCACGAATGGCCTCGAATTTCTGCAGCGCCGCCTTGTCTTCGTTGATTGCAGGCTGCAGCTCGGTGCCGGTGTAGCCCAGGTCGGCCGCATTGAGGAAGATGGTCGGGATGCCGGCGGTGATCATGGTCACCTCGAAACGACCCACGCCCGGCACGTCCAGGGTGTCGACCAGGTTGCCGGTCGGGAACATGGCACCCGCATCGCCGTCATCGGACGGATCGATGAACTCCAGCTGGATCTCAGCGGCCGGGAAGGTCACGCCATCCAGCTCGAAATCGCCGATCTCCTGGACTTCGCCGTCGCGCATCGGCACGTGGGCGATGATGGTCTTGCCGATGTTGGCCTGCCAGATGCGCACGGTACACAGGCCATCACGCGGCACGCGGGCCGGATCGATCAGCCCGTTGGCGATCGCGAACGGCCCCACTGCCGTGCTGAGGTTGCCGCAGTTGCCGCTCCAGTCGACGAAGGCGGTGTCGATCGAGACCTGGCCGTACAGGTAGTCGACATCGTGGTCAGGCACCGAAGCGGCGGAGATGATCACGCACTTGCTGGTGCTGGACGTTGCACCGCCCATGCCGTCGGTCTGCTTGCCATACGGATCGGGCGAACCGATCACGCGCATCAGCAGCGCATCGCGTGCGGCGCCCGGCACCTGCGCGGCTTCGGGCAGGTCCTGCAGGCGGAAGAACACGCCCTTGCTGGTGCCACCGCGCATGTAGGTGGCGGGAATACGGAGTTGCGGGAGGAAGGTCATCGTCGAATCCACGCGTTTGAATTTCAGGAAATGTCTTGCGTCAGCGCGTCAAGACCACGATCAACGCACCACACACGCATGATGTCCACACGGTCCGGTCGATCGAGGTAATAAACGAGGTAGCGTTCGAAGCCCGGAACCAGCATGAAGCGCAACGGCAACGGCACCGGCAGCTGTGCTGCGAGGTCGGCGTGCCGGGTGGAACCCGAGCCAGGAAACACCGCGATGCGCTGAAGCGTGGCTTCCAACTCGGCGAGAAAGCGCCGACCCAGTACCAGCCCACCCTGCCGTGCGAACCACAGCGCGGCATCGGCTGCGTCGGCTTCGGCCTTGGGCCGCCATTCAATCGCCTTCACGCTCCATCCTTTCGGTCAGTTCGCGACGCATGCGCTCGAATGTGTCGGCCGTCACCGGGACGCCAGGCCCAGAAGCCAGCCCCTCGGCTATCAACTGCTTGAGCAGCTCTTCCGCCTTGCTGCGCTGGCGCTGGCGGATCAGGTCACGCACGTAGTCCGACGTACTGGAGTAGCCGCCTTCACGCACTTCCTCGTCCACGAACTGCTTGAGCGGGTCGGTCAGCGAAATGTTCATGGTGGCCATGAGACTCTCCATTGGCAGTTTTTGCCAAGTCAGTGTGCGCCCTGCCCGGGTGTCGGACAAGCCCGCCCCCGGCCTCCGGGGGCAGGCATTCAGGCCGGTATCACGCCACCCTGGCGCCTTCCAGGAAGTCCTGGGCGAAGCGCTGCAGCACGCCACCGGCTTCGTAGATCGCCACTTCCTCGTCGCTGTCCAGGCGGCAAGTGACCGGCACGATCACGTCCTGACCGTCGCGGCGGTGGATGACCAGGGTCAGGTCGGCGCGCGGGGTGCGCTCGCCGATCACGTCGAAGGTCTCGGTACCGTCGATGCCCAGGGTCAGGCGGGTGGTGCCCGGCTTGAACTCCAGCGGCAGCACGCCCATGCCGATCAGGTTGGTGCGGTGGATGCGTTCGAAGCCTTCGGCCACGATCGCTTCCACACCGGCCAGGCGCACGCCCTTGGCAGCCCAGTCACGCGAGCTGCCCTGGCCGTAGTCGGCACCGGCGATGATGATCAGCGGCTGCTTGCGGTCCATGTAGGTCTCGATCGCTTCCCACATGCGCATCACCTTGCCTTCCGGCTCCACCCGCGCCAGCGAGCCCTGCTTCACGCTGCCGTCGTCGTTGCGCACCATCTCGTTGAACAGCTTGGGGTTGGCGAAGGTGGCGCGCTGCGCGGTCAGGTGGTCGCCACGGTGGGTCGCGTAGGA
The DNA here is from genome assembly GCF_027854495.1 of Stenotrophomonas sp. PI_27. Taxonomy (NCBI): domain Bacteria; kingdom Pseudomonadati; phylum Pseudomonadota; class Gammaproteobacteria; order Lysobacterales; family Lysobacteraceae; genus Stenotrophomonas; species Stenotrophomonas sp. PI_27. The sequence goes on along the minus strand of NZ_JAJNOF010000007.1, from coordinate 202,172 downwards.
GTTGAAGTCCTCTTCCGGCAGGCCCATCTTCGCCAGGTATTCACCGGCCGCACTGGATGCCAGGATCGCGTTGGACGGCGACAGGTGGTCGGTGGTGATGTTGTCCGGCAGCACTGCCAGCGCGCGCATGCCCGACAGCGAGCGCTCCCCGGCCAGCGCGCCTTCCCAGTAGGGCGGGCGGCGGATGTAGGTGCTCTGCGGGCGCCAGTCGTACAGCGGGCTGACCGCCGCACCATGCTCCACGCGCACGTTGAACATCGGGTTGTACACCTTGCGGAACTGCTCCGGCTTCACCGCGGTCTTCACCACTGCGTCGATCTCGGCGTCGCTCGGCCAGATGTCCTTCAGGCGCACCTCATTGCCGTCGGCGTCCACGCCCAGCACGTCCTTCTCGATGTCGAAACGCACGGTGCCGGCGATGGCATAGGCGATCACCAGCGGCGGCGACGCCAGGAAGGCCTGCTTCGCATACGGGTGGATGCGGCCGTCGAAATTACGGTTGCCCGACAGCACGGCCGTGGAATACAGGTCACGGTCGATGATCTCCTGCTGGATCGCCGGATCCAGCGCGCCACTCATGCCGTTGCAGGTGGTGCAGGCGAACGCCACGATGCCGAAGCCGAGCTTCTCCAGGTCGGGCAACAGGCCGGCTTCCTCCAGGTACAGCTGCACCGCCTTCGAGCCCGGCGCCAGCGACGACTTCACCCACGGCTTGCGCAGCAGGCCACGTTCATTGGCCTTGCGTGCCAGCAGGCCGGCGGCGATCACGTTGCGCGGGTTGGAAGTGTTGGTGCAGCTGGTGATGGCGGCGATGATCACCGCGCCATCCGGCATCAGGCCCTGGGCCTGCTCGGCCTTGCCCGCTGCCAGCTTGGCTTCGTCGGCGATGCCGCGCTCGGCCAGCTCGGCGGTGGCCACGCGCTTGTGCGGATTCGAGGGGCCGGCCATGTTGCGCACCACGCTGGACAGGTCGAAGCGCAGCACGCGCTCGTACTGCGCGGTGGCCAGCGCGTCGGCCCACAGGCCGGTGGTGCGCGCGTAATTCTCGACCAGCGCCACCTGCGACTCCTCGCGGCCGGTCAAGCGCAGGTAATCGAGGGTCTGCCCATCGATATAGAACATCGCGGCGGTGGCGCCGTATTCGGGGCACATGTTGGAGATGGTGGCGCGGTCACCGATGGTCAGTGCCGACGCTCCCTCGCCGAAGAACTCAAGATACGCACCGACCACGCGTTGCTTGCGCAGGAATTCGGTCAGCGCCAGCACCACGTCGGTGGCGGTGATGCCCGGCTGCGGCCTGCCCGTCAGCTCGACGCCGACGATATCCGGCAGGCGCATCCACGACGCGCGGCCGAGCATCACGTTCTCCGCTTCCAGGCCGCCAACACCGATCGCGATCACGCCCAGCGCGTCCACGTGCGGGGTGTGGCTGTCGGTGCCCACGCAGGTATCCGGGAAGGCCACGCCGTCCTGCACGTAGATCACCGGCGACATCTTCTCCAGGTTGATCTGGTGCATGATGCCGTTGCCCGGCGGAATCACGTCCACGTTCTGGAACGCCTGCTTGGTCCAGTCGATGAAGTGGAAACGGTCTTCGTTGCGGCGATCCTCGATGGCGCGGTTCTTCTCGAACGCCTGCGGATCGTAGCCACCGCACTCCACCGCCAGCGAGTGATCGACGATCAACTGCACCGGCACCACCGGATTGACCTTGGCCGGGTCGCCGCCCTTGTCGGCGATCGCATCACGCAGGCCGGCCAGGTCCACCAGCGCGGTCTGGCCGAGGATGTCGTGGCACACCACGCGTGCGGGGAACCACGGGAAGTCGAGGTCGCGACGGCGCTCGATCAGCTGCTTCAGCGAATCGCCAAGCGTGGCCGGATCGCAGCGGCGCACCAGGTTCTCGGCCAGCACGCGCGAGGTGTACGGCAGGGTGGCGTAGGCGCCGGGCTGGATCGCATCGACCGCGGCGCGCGCGTCGAAATAATCCAGCGCGCTGCCGGGGAGGTTCTTGCGGTAATCGGTATTCATGGGCTGGCGGAGTACTTGGGGCGGGCCGGGTGCCGGCGGAGCGGCGGCGAGAGCATCCGGCCGGCACGCGGCCGGCCGGATGGGGACAGCAGGAGGATCAGACGCGCTTGTCGATGGCGACGAAGTCGCGGTCTTCCGGGCCGATGTAGTTGGCGCTCGGGCGGATGATCTTGCCGTCGATGCGCTGCTCGATGATGTGCGCGCTCCAGCCGGCGGTGCGCGCGATCACGAACAGCGGGGTGAACATCGCGGTCGGCACGCCCATCATGTGGTAGCTGACCGCACTGAACCAGTCCAGGTTCGGGAACATCTTCTTGATGTCCCACATCACCGATTCCAGGCGCTCGGCGATGTCGTACATCTTCATGCTCGACTGTTCTTCGGACAGCTCGCGGGCCACGTCCTTGATCACCTTGTTGCGCGGATCGGAGACGGTATAGACCGGGTGGCCGAAACCGATCACCACTTCCTTGCGCTCGACGCGCGCCTTGATGTCTTCCTCGGCCTCATCCGGGTTGTCGTAGCGCTTCTGCACTTCGAACGCCACTTCGTTGGCGCCGCCATGCTTCGGGCCACGCAGCGCCCCGATGCCACCGCAGATCGCGCTGTACATGTCGCTGCCGGTACCGGCGATGACACGGCAGGTGAACGTCGAGGCGTTGAACTCGTGCTCGGCGTACAGGATCAGCGAGGTGTGCATCGCCTTCACCCACGAATCCTGCGGCTTTTCGCCATGCAGCAGGTGCAGGAAGTGGCCGCCGATCGAATCATCGTCGGTTTCCACGTCGATGGCGCGGCCGTTGTGGCTCCAGTGGTACCAGTACAGCAGCATCGAACCGAGGCAGGCCATCAGCTTGTCGGCGATGTCACGCGCGCCCGGGTGGTTGTGGTCGTCCTTCTCCGGTGCCACGCAGCCGAGCACGGACACGCCGGTGCGCATCACGTCCATCGGATGCGCCGACGGCGGCAGCTCTTCCAGCGCGGCCTTCACCGCGGCGGGGATGCCACGCAGCGACTTCAGCTTGGCCTTGTACGAAACCAGCTCGGCGCGGGTCGGCAGCTTGCCGTGCACCAGCAGGTAGGCGATTTCCTCGAACTCGCTGGTGTTGGCCAGGTCCAGAATGTCATAGCCGCGGTAGTGCAGGTCGTTGCCGCTGCGGCCCACGCTGCACAGCGCGGTGTTGCCGGCCGCGGTGCCGGACAGGGCGACGGACTTCTTCGGCTTGAAGGTCGGGGTTGCGGTCGTATCGTTCATGTTTCCCTCCGAAACTTGATGGTGCAGGGTACTGCTTATTTCTTGGCGGCGAACAGCGCATCGAGCTGCTGCTCGAAGGCGTGGTAGCCGATGCGGTCGTACAGCTCTTCGCGGGTCTGCATGGTCTCCACCACGTTGCGCTGGTGGCCATCGCGGCGCACTGCCTGGTAGACGTTCTCGGCCGCCTTGTTGGCCGCGCGGAACGCCGACAGCGGGAACAGCTGGATGGCGACGCCGGCCGAGGCCAGTTCATCGCGGCTGAACAGCGGGGTGGCACCGAATTCGGTGATGTTGGCCAGCACCGGCACCTTCACCGCGTCCACGAAGCGGCGGTAGGTGTCCAGATCGTAGGCGGCCTCGGCGAAGATGCCGTCGGCACCGGCCTCGACGCAGGCGATGGCGCGCTCGATCGCCTTGTCCACGCCGTCCACCTGGATGGCATCGGTACGCGCGATCAGGAAGAAGTCCGGATCGGTCTTGGCATCGGCAGCGGCCTTCACACGGTCGACCATTTCACCCTGCGAGACGATCTCCTTGCCCGGACGGTGACCGCAACGCTTGGCACCGACCTGGTCCTCGATGTGGCAGGCGGCCGCACCGGCCTTGATCAGCGACTTCACGGTGCGCGCGATGTTGAACGCGCTCGGGCCAAAGCCGGTATCGATGTCGACCATCAACGGCAGGTCGCAGACATCGGTGATGCGGCGCACGTCCACCAGCACGTCTTCCAGCGTATTGATGCCCAGGTCCGGCAGGCCCAGCGAGCCTGCCGCAACCCCGCCACCGGACAGGTAGATGGCGCGGAATCCGGCGCGCTTGGCCAGCAGGGCATGGTTGGCGTTGATGGCGCCGATCACCTGCAGCGGCGATTCGGCAGCCAGCGCCTCACGGAAGCGGGCACCGGCAGAGAAAGGGGCGGAAGCGGTCATGCGGCAATCCAGGTTGAAGTCCGGAAACGAGGGCGCAAGCACCGTGCCAAGCTGCAAGCTCTTGATTTCACGGGCGTGACGGGTCGACCAAAGTGAAACATATGAAACATTGAAACGGATGTATCATGAAACATTCCGACCGATGGCTGCCGCCATGTACCTGCCCCGCTCGCCCCTGCGCCACGCCGATGCCGACCCCGGCCGCCCGGTCATCTGGACCGTCAGCGTTTCGCGCCTGACCGGCCTGCTCGGCGACGTCATTCCTGAGTTCGACCGTCGCGCGCGCATCGAGCAGATCAACCTCGGCTTCGAGGAAGCGGTGGCCGTGATCGGCCAACGCCTGCGCCGGGAACACTGCGACGTGGTCATCGCCGGCGGCTCCAATGCGGCGTGGCTGCGTGGTCGGCTGGAGCTGCCGCTGGTGCCGATCCAGGCCAACGGCTTCGACCTGATGGAAGCGCTGGCGCGCGCGCGACGGATCGCCAGCCGCATCGGCCTGGTCACCCACGCCAGCGACGTACCGGTGTTCAGCAACTTCCAGCAGAGTTTTGGCCTGGAGATCGAGCACCGTCGCTTCGTCACCCGCGAGGACGCACGCGATTGCATTGCCGACCTGCGTGCCAACGGCATCGAAGTGATCGTCGGCACCGGCATGGCCATCGACCATGCCGAGCAGGCCGGCCTGCCCGGCGTGCTGCTGTACTCGGCCGATTCGGTACGGCAGGCGTTCGAACACGCCCTCGAACTGACCCAGGCCCTGGCTCGCTCCACGGGAAGCCGGCCGCCCCTGCGCCGGCGCCCGGCAGTGCGCAGCGACGCGCATGAACTGCTCGGCGACAGCGACGCGATGGCACAGGTGCGTGCGCAGATCGCGCTCTACGCGCCGCATGACAGCACCGTGCTGGTCAGCGGCGAAACCGGCACCGGCAAGGAACTGGTGGCGCGCCAGCTGCATGCGGCCAGTGGCCGTCGTGGACGCTTCGTGGCGCTGAACTGCGGCGCGATCAGTGAGTCGCTGCTGGAAGCCGAACTGTTCGGCTACAGCGACGGCGCCTTCACCGGCGCGCGTCGCGGCGGCCGCGTCGGCCTGGTCGAAGCGGCCGACGGCGGCACCCTGTTCCTGGATGAAATCGGCGAGCTGCCGCTACCGCTGCAGACCCGCCTGCTGCGGGTGCTGGAGGAACGGGAGGTGCTGCGCGTCGGCGCCACCGAACCGACCCCGGTCGACCTGCGCGTGGTGGCCGCCACTCTGCAGTCACTGGAGCAGCGCGCGGCGACCGGCAGCTTCCGTCGCGACCTGTACTACCGGCTGGCCGCGCTGCGCATCACCCTGCCCGCACTGCGCGCGCGACGTGGTGACATCCCGTTGCTGGCACAGCACTTCTTCCGCCAGCTGCGTGGCATCGACGCGCCATTGGATGAGGAGGCACTGGCGGTACTGAGCGCGGCCGAGTGGCGGGGAAACGTGCGCGAACTGCGCAATCTGGTCGATCGGCTGCGCATCCACTGGCAGCCCGGTGAAGGGCTGATCGATGCGGCGCGGCTGCTGCAGCTGGCACCCGAGCTGGTGCATGAAGGTGTCGCGGCGTTGCCGGTGGAAAGCAACGGCAAGCGGCCACCGCGTGCGCAGCTGGAAGCACTGCTGCGGGAACACCGGCATGATCGCGAGGGCATGGCGCAGGCGCTGGGGGTGTCCCGCACCACGCTGTGGCGCTGGCTGCGCGCAGAAGGCCTGTAAAGCCGAGCCCATGCTCGGCTGATGTTCGCGCGAAAGCAGCCGGGCATGGCCCGGCTCTACAACCGCCGCCCGTCAGCGAGAAGCAGCTCGATGTCCTCCACCTGCACCACCGGTACCTGCCACGGATGATGCGGCACGATGCCCTGCTCGAAGATGCGCTGCAGCCGCTGCGGATCGCGCGGCAGGCAGAATTCCAGGCGCACGCTGTCGACCACTTCGGTGCGACCCGCTTCACCCTGCACGGGCGACGCCCCCATGCGTGGACGGAACTGCTCGAATCCGGGCGCCGACCACCACATGCCATGCTCGTAGTCGCCGGCCGCGAGCGCATCCACCGCGAGGATGCCCTGCTTCACTGCGTCCAGCGCGGCCGATGGAACAAACACCACCACGCGGTACAGCGCCACGCGATTCACGCCGATGGCTCCAGCGGCATGCGGAAATAGACCACCCGTTCGGTTTCTTCGAAGCCGCAGGCCCGATGCGCGGCGTGAGCCTGCACGTCTTCCACGCGACTGTCCGAAGCCAGTTCGCGGCAGCCCGCATCGCGCGTCCACGCCCGTACCGCCGCCAGCAGGGCGCGGCCCACGCCGCAGCCTTGCCACTGCGGCTGCACGTACCAGCCCTCCAGAAAGCCCACCGGCGAGGAATCGGTGCCGTTCACGTAGTCATGGCGCAGGCGCACTTCGGCGAAGCCGATCGCCTGGCCACCCGCTGCACACGCCAGGAAAACCGCTCCTGCGTCCTCGGCCAGCGCCGCCACCAGCGTCTCCAGCGGATCATCGGCATCGGGCCACAGGCCCAGACGCAGCTGCGCCCACGCGACCGCATCGGCCGCCGTGGCCGGGCGGATCGTGGCCGCGCTGCCGGTCACGGGTACAGCAGGCGCTTGCTCCAGCGCCCTTCCGCACCGGCTTCATAGCACCAGCGCTCGTGCAGGCGGAACTGCGCGCCGTACCAGAACTCGATGCGGTCGGGCACCACGCGCAGGCCGCTCCAGCCTTCCGGGCGCGGCACGTCCTTGCCTTCGAAGCGCACTTCGACCTCGGCCACGCGCGCGTCGAACTCCTCGCGGGTTGCCAGCGTCTTCGACTGCTGCGAGGCCCAGGCGCCGATCTGGCTCATGCGCGGGCGGCTGGCGAAATAGGCGTCGGCCTCGGCGTCGGCGACCTGCTCGACACGACCCTCGATGCGCACCTGGATGCCGGCCTCGCGCAGGCTGCGCCACAGGAACAGCAGCGCGGCCTGCGGATTGGACCGCAGCTCACGGCCCTTGTGGCTGTCCAGGTGCGTGTAGAAGACGAAGCCGCGCTCGTCGAAGGCCTTCAGCAGCACGGTGCGCGCCGACGGGCGTCCCTGCGCATCTGCAGTCGCCACGGTCATCGCGTTGGGCTCGACCTCGCGGCTCTGTTTGGCCTCCTCGAACAGGCGGGCAAACGTGGACAGGGCTTCGGCGTACAGGTCGCTCATGATGGCGTTGTTCTCACACGGTTTGGGCTATTGTGGCTGCATGGCCGCTGCTGCGTATATGCCCCAGGTGAAAGGATTCCCCGAAACATTGGCCGAACAGGCGCTGGACGATGCACTGTCCAGCGGTGCAGCGGTTCCAGTATTGGCGATCAGCGGCCTGCAGGGGAGCGGCAAATCGACGCTGGCCGCACAGGTGGTCGCACGCGCCCGGGCCCGCGGCCTGTGCGCGGCCAGCCTCTCGATCGACGATGTCTACCTGACCCGTGCGCAGCGCCAGCGCCTGGCGCGCCAGGTGCATCCGCTGCTGATGACCCGCGGCCCACCCGGTACCCATGACCTGACGCTGGCGCACAGCGTGCTGGACGCCGTGGCAGCGCGCCGCCCCCTGGCGATGCCGCGCTTTGACAAGCTGGCCGATGAACGCTTGGCCGAGGCGCAATGGCCGCACTTGGACACGCCACTGGACCTGCTGGTGTTCGAGGGATGGTTCCTCGGTACGCCCGCGCAGGATGACGCTGCACTGGATGCCCCGTTGAACGCGCTGGAACGCGAAGCCGACAGCGACGGCCGCTGGCGCCGCTGGTGCAACCAGGCGCTGGCCCGCGACTACCCCGCGCTGTGGCAGCGTTGCGACCGCCTGTGGTTCCTGCAACCGCCGGATTTCGCGGTGGTACCGCGCTGGCGCTGGCAGCAGGAGCAGAACCTGCAGGCCGCGCAGCCGGGCCGGCACGGCATGAGCCGGCCGCAGCTGGAGCGTTTCGTGCAGTACTACGAGCGGATCAGCCGGCAGGCACTGCGCACGCTTCCCACGCTTGCCGACCACGTCGTGGTCCTGGACGGCCAGCGGCAGGTGCAGGCCGTGCGCTGAGCGCGGCTATTCCACCAGGAAGGTCACCCGCAGGTTGACCCGCCATTCGGTGATCTCGCCGCTGCCGTTGGTGACCACCTTGGTCTCGTTCACCCAGGCGCCCTGGATGCCCTTGACCGTCTCGGAAACCTTCTTCAGTCCGCTGCGCACCGCGTCCTCCACGCTCTTCGGCGAGGAGGCGGTGATCTCGATGACCTTGGCGACCGTCATGACCTGTGCTCCGGTTGGCGCGGGAACCCCCGCAGGAATGCCCACCCTGACGTGAAGAACGTAAAGGCCAGGGCACGGAGGTGTTAGCATCAGAGGGCATGAATCCTGCTCCGAACCTGATCCTGATCGGCCCGATGGGCGCCGGCAAAACCTGCATCGGCCGCCGCCTGGCCGAGCGCTTCACGCTGGACTTCGTCGATGTCGACCAGGCCATCGTCGAGGCTGCCGGCGCCGGCATCCCGACCATTTTCGAGCATGCCGGCGAAGCCGGTTTCCGCCACCATGAACGCCAGGCCCTGGCCCGCGTGCTGGAAGGCCGCGGCCAGCTGGTCTCCACCGGCGGTGGCGCGGTGCTGGATCCGGACAACCGTGCACTGATCGCCCAGCGTGGCTTCGTGGTCTACCTGCGGGTCAGCGTGGCCGCGCAGCTGGAACGCCTCGCCCGCGACAAGGGCCGGCCGCTGCTGCAGCGCCCGGACCGCGAGCAGGTGCTGCACGATCTGGCCGCGCACCGCGACCCGCTGTACCGCGAACTGGCCGACCTCACCCTCGATACCGACCCGTACACCGCTGCCGACGCGACCGCCCAGCTGGTGGTCAAGCTGGCCACGCAATGGCAGCGCCAGGACCTGAACGCATGACTTCTCCCGCCCTGCTGCAGGTCGCCGTTGGCGGCGACCGGCCCTACTCCATCACCATCGGCGCAGGCGCGCAGGCCGACGGCGCCGCGCTGGCCGCGCAAGTGCGCGGCCGCCATGTGCTGCTGCTCAGCGACAGCGAAGTGGCCCCGCGTTATCTGGCGCCGGTGAAGCAGGCGCTGCTGGCCGCGCGCCCCGACCTGATCGTCGGCGAGCATGTCCTCGCCGCGGGCGAAGCGTCCAAGACCCTGGCCGAATTCGGCCGCGCGATCGAAGCGCTGGCTGCGCTCGGCGCCACCCGCGATGCCTGCGTGTTCGCGCTCGGCGGCGGCGTGGTCGGTGATCTCGCCGGGTTTGCCGCGGCCTGCTGGATGCGCGGCGTCGACTGCGTGCAGCTGCCCACCACCCTGCTGGCGATGGTCGATTCGTCAGTCGGTGGCAAGACCGCGGTCGACATTCCGGCGGGCAAGAACCTGGTCGGTGCGTTCCATCCGCCGCGCGCGGTCATCGCCGATACCCGCGTGCTGGCCACCCTGCCGCCGCGCGAGCTGCGTGCGGGCCTGGCCGAAGTGGTCAAGTACGGCGCGCTGGGTGATGCCGTGTTCTTCGAATGGCTGCAGCAGCATGCCGATGCGCTGCTGGCCGGCGAGGATGCCACGCTGGCCGAAGCCATCGCGCGCAGCTGCCGGCACAAGGCCGCCATCGTCGAGCGCGATCCGTTCGAGAAGGGCGAACGTGCCCTGCTCAACCTCGGCCACACCTTCGGCCATGCCATCGAAACCGAGCAGGGCTACTCCGCGCCCGGCCGCGATGCGCTGAACCATGGCGAGGCGGTGGCGGTGGGCATGGTGCTGGCGGCGAAACTGTCCACCGACCTGGGCCTGGCCGACGATGCCGACCGCGTGCGCCTGCAGGCGTTGCTGGAACGCCTGGGCCTGCCCGTGGCGATCCCGGACGGGCTCGACCCGCAGGCCCTGCTCGGCCGCATGCGCCTGGACAAGAAGAACGTGGCCGGCCGCCTGCGCCTGGTGCTGTGGCGCGGCATGGGGCGTGCCGAAGTGGTGCCGGACGTGGATGAGGCGGCGGTGCTGAAGGTGCTGTCGGCCCGGTAGAGCCGGGATGCGCGGGGGGATTGCCGGCCAGCGGCCGGCACTACCGGGATGCGGGGCAGCATTGCCGGCCAGCGGCCGGCACGACCGCGTTGCGGCCGGGGTCACCCTGGCCCCGCTACAATCGGCCCATGCACGTCTACCTGCAACATCCCGACGCCGGTGCGCAGGCACCGCGCTTCCTGCGCCTGAGCCTGCAGCCGGACCTGTTCGGCGGCTGGGAGCTGCTGCGCGAGAGCGGCCGCGTCGGCAGCCGCTCGCAGTTGCGGCGCGAACTGTTCCTGCACGCTGACGACGCCCGCCACGCCTTCGAGAAGGCCCGCGATGCCGAACTGCATCGCGGTTTCCAGATTCTCTCGCACGGCGACTGACGCCGCTGCCAACTTTCGCCCAAGGAATGCCCATCGTGACCAGCCCTCTCCGCAACGATCGCCTGCTGCGCGCCCTGCGCCGCGAACCGGTGGACTGCACCCCTGTCTGGCTGATGCGCCAGGCCGGCCGCTACCTGCCGGAGTACCGCGCGACCCGGGCCAAGGCCGGCAGCTTCCTGGCCATGGCCAAGACCCCGGAGATTGCCTGCGAAGTCACCCTGCAGCCGCTGCGCCGCTTCCCGCTGGATGCAGCCATCCTGTTCTCGGACATCCTCACCATTCCCGATGCGATGGGCCTGGAGCTGTACTTCGTCGAAGGCGAAGGCCCGAAGTTCCGGCACCCGGTGCGTGACGAAGCCGCCATCGCCCGGCTGGCGGTGCCGGACATGGAACAGGACCTGGGCTACGTGATGGATGCGGTGCGCCTGATCCGCCGCGAACTGGACGGCCAGGTGCCGCTGATCGGCTTCTCCGGCAGCCCGTGGACACTGGCCTGCTACATGGTGGAAGGCGGTGGCAGCAAGGACTTTGCGCGCATCAAGGCCATGGCACTGAACCACCCGCAGGCCCTGCACCGGCTGCTGGAGGTCACCACCGACGCCGTGATCGCCTACCTCGGCGCGCAGCGCGCGGCCGGTGCACAGGCGCTGCAGGTGTTCGACACCTGGGGTGGCGTGCTGTCACCGTCGATGTACCGCGAGTTCTCGCTGCGCTACCTGCAGCGCATCGCCGAGGGGCTGGAGCGCGGCGAAGGCAGCGAGCGCACGCCGCTGATCCTGTTCGGCAAAGGCACCGGCCTGCACCTGGAAGCGCTGTCGCACACCGGTGCCGATGCGCTGGGCCTGGACTGGACGCTGGACCTGGACGAGGCACTGCGCCGCACCGGTGGCCGCGTCGCCCTGCAGGGCAACCTCGACCCGACCACGCTGTACGCCTCGCCGGATGCGATCGCCGCGGCCGCCGCACGCGTGCTCGACACCTATGCCGCCGGCAACGGCGGCTCGCGCGAGGGCCATGTGTTCAACCTTGGCCACGGCATGTCGCCGGACATGGACCCGGCACACGTACAGGTGCTGGTCGACGCGGTGCACGCGCACAGCCAGCGCTGAGCATTCCGCAGGCCATCACGGCGCGACCTTGATCGCGCCGTGACCCGCGTTGCGCGATCATGGCGGCCCCCACGCTGCACCGGCCGCACGCCATGCCTACATCGTCATCGACCTACAACCGCCACCGCCCCCTGCTGTGGCTGGTGTCCCTGGCGATCTTCATGCAGATGCTGGACTCGACCATCGTCAACACGGCGCTGCCGGCGATGGCGGCCAGCTTGGGCGAGAGCCCGCTGCAGATGCAGTCGGTGGTGTTCAGCTACGCGCTGGCGGTGGCCACCTTCATTCCCGCCTCCGGCTGGATCGCCGACCGCTACGGCACCCGCCGCACGTTCCTGGTGGCGATCATTCTGTTCACGCTCGGCTCGCTTGCGTGCGCACTGGCCCAGCACCTGCACCAGCTGGTCGGGGCGCGCGTGCTGCAGGGCATCGGCGGCGCGATGCTGCTTCCCGTGGGCCGCCTGGCAGTGATGCGTTCGGTGCCACGCGAGGATTTCCTGCGCGCGATGAGCTTCATCGCCATCCCCGCGCTGGTTGGCCCCCTGATCGGCCCCACGCTGGGCGGCTGGCTGGTCGAGATCGCCTCATGGCACTGGGTGTTCCTGATCAACCTGCCGATCGGCGTGATCGGTTTCATCGCTGCGATGAAGATAATGCCCGACCACTACGCCAGCCATCGCACCCGCTTCGACCTGCGTGGCTACATCATGCTGGCCTTCGCGATGGTGGTGCTGTCGCTGGCGCTGGACGGCATCTCCGGCCTGGGTACACCACATGCGCTGGTGATGCTGATGACCGTGGCCGGCCTGGCTGCGCTGGTGGGTTACTGGCTGCACGCCGCCAACTCCACCGCGCCGCTGTTTTCGCTGGCTTTGTTCCGTGTGCCCAGCTACCGCATCGGCATCCTGGGCAACCTGTTCTCGCGCATCGGCAGCAGTGCCATGCCGATGTTGATCCCGTTGCTGCTGCAGGTCGGTCTCGGCCTGGGCCCGATGAACGCCGGCCTGATGATGGTGCCGGTGGCGGCGGCCGGCATGGTGTCGAAGAAGCTGGCGGTGAAGCTGGTCGAGCGCTATGGCTACCGCCGCGTGCTGATGGTCAACACCGTGCTGGTGGGCTTGGCGATGGCCAGCTTCATCCTGATGACACCGGGCCAGCACCTGGCCTGGCGCCTGCTGCAACTGGCCTTCTTCGGTGCGGTCAATTCGCTGCAGTTCACCGTGATGAACACCGTGACCCTGCGCGATCTGGACCGCGAATTCGCCAGCTCCGGCAACAGCCTGCTGTCGATGGTGATGATGCTGGCCGCCGGTTTCGGTGCCGCAGCCGCCGGCAGCCTGCTGGCCGCGTTCGGCAATCACCTGGACAGCAGCAGCGCCACCGCAGCACTGCACGCGACATTCCTGTGCGTCGGCGCGATCACCCTGACCTCGACGATGATCTTCTGGCAGCTGCCCGACACCAAGCCCGAACCGCGGCAGGTCGAGCACGTCGCGGAGTGAAGGGTTCGGCAGGGCCTGCGGCCCTGCACCCGCGGTAGTGCCGGCCGCTGGCCGGCAACAACAACAGCGAGCATTCCGTGGGTTGGCGGGGCGGTGTGGGCTTGCAGCACACGCCGTAAACCCCGCTCCGCGGTCCGGCCCAGCCGCTGGCGGCTGGGCGTTCGGGTGCTCGCGAAGCAGTGCTTCGCAAGCAAAGCGCCCTCATCCCTGGGGGCTCGATGGCGCCATCCATGGCGCCAACGGTCCTGCAAGCCCACACCGCCCCGCCTCTGACAGGTTCACGCGGCCGTGGGTAACAGCGACTGTTGGAACGCGCGGTTGTTGGTAGGTGTCGACCTTAGTCGACACATCTGTCAGATCTCGAATTCCAGATTGGGGTCAGAGCCCGTTGCACAGCAACGGGATCCGACCCCGTGCTCCGACAGATCGCGGAAAACTGTCGAAGGCGGGGTGGGTCCGGTTGCGGGAGTGTCCGCGGCATGGATGCCGCGGCCAAGCCCCCATGGATGGGTTTACGGCGTCTCCCGCAACCGGATCCACCCCGCCATCCCACAGGAAGCCAGCTTTTGCTTCTGCTGTTGCTGTTGCTGTTCCTCCGGCTTGCAGCAGGTGCAGGGCCGCAGGCCCTGCCAAACTCCCTACCTGCCCATCACCCTGGCAATCGCGTCCACCAGCAGCTCGCCGGTCACCGGCTTGCGCAGGAAGCCACCGATGCCGACCGCTTCCACCTGCTGCTGCAGGTCCGGGTCGGTCCGTGCGGTCACCGCCAGCAACGGCAGCATGTAGCCCTGGTTGCGCAGGTGCTGGGCCAGCTCGAAACCGCTCAGGCCCGGCAGGTCCAGGTCCAGCAGGCCGACGTCGAAATCGCCCGCACTGATCTCGCGCAGCGCCGCCAGCGCATGGCCGGCGTGCACCACCTCGTGGCCACGCGCGCTCAGCAGTCCGCGCACCACATCGGCCACGGTGGCATCGTCTTCGACCAGCAGCACCCGCAGTGGCGGCACGTTGGCCGCCTCGTCGCGATGCCCGTCGGCGGCGCCCTCGGCATCACTGTCCACCACCAGTGGCAATGGCAGGGTCACGCCGAAACAGGTGCCCCGGCCCAGCTGGCTCTCCACCTGGATGCGCCCCTGCATCGCATGCGCCAGCTCGCGGCAGATGGCCAGGCCGAGGCCGCTGCCGCCGTACTGCGCGGCAGTACGTGCACCGTCGGCCTGCTCGAAGCGGCGGAACAGGCGCTGCTGCTGTTCCTGGCTGATGCCGGGGCCGGTGTCACGCACTTCGAAGTGCAGTGCGCGCAGTTCGCCATCGCAGCGCGCGTGCAGGGTGATGGTGCCACGGCTGGTGAACTTCACCGCGTTCGACAGCAGGTTGAGCAGGATCTGCCGCACGCGCATGGCATCGCCGGTGGCCTGCAGCCCCGGCGGCAGCTGGTTGTCGAGGGTGAAGCGCAGGCCCTTCTGCGCGGCCAGCGGGCCCATCAGGGCCGCCAGGTCGTGCAGCAGGCCGTTCAACGCAAAGGTCTTCGACTGCAGCTCCAGGCGGCCGGACTCGATCCGCGCCAGGTCCAGCGCATCGTTGACCAGGTGCAGCAGGTGCTCGCCGGCATGCCGGATCGACTGTGTGTAGCCGCGCTGCTGCGGGTCCAGTGGCGACGCCAGCAACAGCTCGCTCATGCCCAGCACACCGGTCATCGGCGTACGGATCTCATGGCCCAGATTGGCCAGGAAACGGGTCTTGGCCGCTGAAGCCTGCTCGGCCAGTTCCTGCTTGTGCAGCGCCAGCTGGTAGGCGTGGCGCCGCTGCAGGCGGCGACGGTACAACCAGGCGAACCAGCTGGTCAGCAGCAGCCCGACCGACGCCAGCACCAGCAGGCCGGACAGGCTGCGCCACCACGGCGGCTGCACGCGGAATTCCAGGCTCTGCACCCGCGACCACACGTGGTCGGCCGACCGGGCCTGCACTTCCAGCCGGTAGCTGCCCGGCGCCAGGCGCGAGAACAGGCGCTCACCGGCCGGGCCGACTTCGACCCAATCGGGGTCGTAACCGGCCAGGCGGTAGCGGTAGGTATTGGACGCCGAGTCGGCAAAGGACAGCAGCCGCGCGACGATGCGCAGGTCGCGGTCGCCGTCGGCGATCTGCAACGGCGCATCGTGGGTCATGTCCAGCACCTGCTCGTTGCGGCGCACCTCCACCCGCTCGATCACCAGCGGGGCCCGACGCACCGAGGGCCGCACCTGCTCCGGGTCGAACACCACCGCACCTGCCGCCGTTCCGGCCACCAGATGGCCGTCGCCCGCCGCAATCAAGGTGTGGTCGCGGAATTCCTGGCTCGGCAGGCCGTCGTGCACGCCATACAGGCGCACGCTCTGCCCATCGGCACTGACACGCACCAGGCCGCGTGCGCTGGTCGCCCACGCCACGCCCTGGGCATCCACCACCAGGCCGGTCGCGGAGATTGCCGGATAGCCCTGCTCGGCCCCCACCACCGCCTGTCGTTCCAGGCGCCCCTGGCTCCAGCGGTAACGCGACAAGCGGCCATCCTCGGACAGCCAGACCTGGCCATCCCGGCCCACGTGCAGCGCGTGGATGGCGGTCGCCGGCGCACCCGGCACCGGCTGGAAGCGTTCGCTTTCCGGCAGCCACTGCAACAGGCCGCGACTGCTGGCCAGCCAGATGTGGTCCTGCGGTCCGCATTCCACGTCGAGGTTGAGCTGGCCCTGCTGCAGCCCGCGCTGGCCATTGTCCAGCTGGCGCCGCAGGTGTCCGTCAAGGTCGCGCTGCTGCAGGCCGGCGGGCAGCATCAGCCAGAGGCTGTCGCCGTCACAGGTCATCATCGATTCGATGACCCCCTCCATCGCCGCATCAGCACCGGCATCACGACCCCAGCGACGCAGCTCGCGACGCTGCGGGTCATAGCGCACCAGTGCGTCGTTCGATCCAATCCACACCTGCCCGCGCCGGTCTTCCCTCACCGAGGTCAGCCAGTGCATGCCGTTGACCCAGGTGCGGTGCTGCTCGATCCGGCCCGTCTTCGGATCGAAGCGATCCAGCGCACCGTGGCTGCCCACCGTCCATACGCCGCCGTTGCTGGACGGGCTGGTGCCCAGCACCAGTGCATTGCGCAGCGAGGTGGGGTCGTCCTCCAGGCGCGACAGCACCGAGAACTGCCACCAGCGCGGCAACAGGTGCCACAGGCCGGCGTTGGTGCTGGCCAGCCAGATGCCGCCTTCCCGATCCTCATAGGCACCGGTCCAGTTCGGCCGTACCGGGCCGCGTGCGATGACGCTGTACAGCGGCACGGTCTGGTACTGGCCATCCACCGCACGTCCCAACCCGGTGCGCGTGTCCAGCCAGTGCCCACCCTGCTCGTCGCGCAGCATCATGCCCAGCACCTGCTCGCCCGGTGGCAGCTTCCACGGCGGTGCCTCGAAGCGGCCGTCCGGGCGGCGCACGGTGGCCCCGGCCATCGTGCTGATCCACAGGCTGCCGTCCGGCTCGGTGGTCAGGCCGTTGATCAGCAGGCTGGGAATGATGTCCGTACCAACGCGCTCGAAGTCGGTCCCGGTCCAGCGCGCCACGCCATGCTTGGTGCCGATCCACAGGCTGCCATCAGGCAGCGTGGCCAGGTAGGGCACCGACGACGACGGCAGGCTGCGCGGATTGTTCGGCTCGGGCAGGAAGCGCTGCAGGCGGTCCTGGCTGTCCAGGCGGTACAGGCCGCCCTCGTGGGTGCCGAACCAAATCGAGCCGTCGGGCGTGCTGGCCAGGCTCCAGACCGTGTTGGTGCCCATCAGCGGCTGGCTGCTGCGGTCGTAGAAGTGCAGCTGCCTGCGGTCGGCCGACATGCGTACCAGGCCTGCGTTCTCGGTGCCTATCCACAACTGGTTGCGGGCATCGACCAGCACCGTCCAGATGCGGTTGTCACGCAGCCCGTCCTCGGAACGCCACACCCGGTAGGTACGCCCGTCGTAGCGGGCCAGGCCATCGTTGGTGGCGATCCACAGGTAGCCGTAGCGATCCTCGGCCATGCGGTTGACGGTATTGGACGGCAGGCCGTCGAACACCGTCACCTGCCGTGGGCTGGGCGGCACCGGCTGTGCCGCAACGGGCAACGCGCAGCACAGCAGGACCAGCAGCAGCATCGCCGCCCGCAGATACACCACCGATTGCCTCCTCACGCTGGTCCTGATGATTCCCGCGCCGCGGGCGTCGGCATGGTAAACCGAAAGTCGCACCGTTCACGCCCGGCGCCGGCGCGGTCACGCAGTCGCCTGTCGCTTCGCACGCGCCTGGGCGATGGCCGCCACCAGCAGGTCGCCGGTCACCGGCTTGCGCAGGAAGCCATCGAAGCCAGCCGCCAGCACCTGGGTTTCGGCATAGGCATCGGAACGGGCGGTCACCGCCACAAGGGGCAGGTCATAGCCCATCGTGCGCAGCTGGCGGGCGATGGCCGTACCATCCAGCGCGGGCAGATCGAGATCGAGCAGGCCCACGTCGAAGCCGTCGGTGGCGATCTCCGACAACGCGCCCAGGCCGTGCAGCACGTGCACCACCGTATGTCCGCGCACGCGCAACAGGCCGGCGATGACCTCGGCCACCGTGGCATCGTCCTCCACCAGCAGGATGC
Source organism: Stenotrophomonas sp. PI_27 (assembly GCF_027854495.1). NCBI lineage: Bacteria > Pseudomonadati > Pseudomonadota > Gammaproteobacteria > Lysobacterales > Lysobacteraceae > Stenotrophomonas > Stenotrophomonas sp. PI_27. The sequence goes on along the minus strand of NZ_JAJNOF010000007.1, from coordinate 184,312 downwards.
GCAACGGTGGCAGTACCGGCAGCACTGCCGCCTCGCCCGCCGGGCTGACAGCCTGCCGCGTCCAGGGCAATGGCAGGCGAACGCGGAAGCGCGCGCCCCTGCCGGGCTGGCTGACCACATCGATACGCCCGCCCATCGCCACCGCCAGCTCCTGGCAGATCGCCAGCCCCAACCCACTGCCCCCGTAGCGCGAGGCAGTGCGCGGGCCGTCAGCCTGCTCGAAGCGATGGAACAGGCGCTGCTGCTGCTCGGCATTGATGCCCGGGCCGCTGTCATGCACTTCAAAGCACAGCCCGCCCTTTTCTTCCAGGCGGACGGCCAGGCCGACGTGGCCACGTTCGGTGAACTTGATGGCGTTGCCGAGCAGGTTCAGCAGGATCTGGCGCACCCGCATCTCGTCGCCACTGACCGTGATCGGCCCGGGCGGGTCCTCGCCGCGCCGGAATTCCAACTGGCGCTGCTGCGCCATCGGCTGCATCAGGCCCTGCACCTGGTCGAGCAGCTCCCCGAGGTCGAACGGGCGCAGGTCCAGTTCCAGCCGCCCGGCTTCGATGCGGGCCAGGTCCAGCGCATCATTGACCAGCCGCAGCAGGTGGCTGCCGGCCTGCTGGATCGAGCCGGCATAGCTGCGCTGCACCGGATCCAGCGGGGTGGCCAGCAGCAGTTCGCTCATGCCCAGCACGCCGGTCATCGGCGTGCGCACTTCGTGGCCCAGCGTGGCCAGGAAACGGCTCTTGGCCTGCGAGGCCTGTTCGGCCAGCTGTTGCTTGTGCACCGTCAACTGCCACTGCTGGCGACGCCGCAGCCGCGCCCGGATCGACCAGACCAGGATCACCAGCAGCAACGACCCCAGCAGGATGTAGCCGAAGATCGCCATGCCGCTTCGCCACCACGGCGGCAGCACCTTCACCTGCAACTGCTGCGAAGGCGTCCACGCGCCCCGGGCAGTCGCGGCCTGTACCTCGATGAGGTAGCTGCCGGTCGGCAGCCGCGACAGGGTGCGCTGGCCATCACCGCCCTGCTCCACCCAGTCCTGGTCGTAGCCCTGCACGCGGAACCGGTAGCGGTTGCCCTGCGGGCTGGCGTAGGACAGCAGCCGCGCATCGATCTGCAGGTCGCGGTCATCCGGCCCCAGCAGCAGGGTGCCGGTGAGCGGCAACGGCTGCCAGCCGCGGGCGTCGTCGCGGCGCACCCGCACTTCGGCGATCACCAGCGATGACGCCGGCAGCACGGTGTCGTCGGCGTTCACATCGAAGGCAACCAAACCGGTCTGGGTCACCGCCAGCACGCGACCATCGGCGTTCACCGCCGGTGGCCGGCCCGTGAACTCCGCGTCGGACAGGCCGTCGCGCTCGTTGAACTGCTGCAAGCGCCGCGTCTTCGGATCCCAGCGCAGCAGGCCGCGCGGCGTGGTCGCCCACAACTGGCCGTTGGCGGCCAGGGCCAGCCCCCCCATGGTCAGCGGTGGCACGCCGGCGCCGCCGTCGATGCGCTGGATCAGGCGCAGGCTCATGCCGTCCCACTGGTAGCGCTCGAAAGCGCCTTGGCGCGCCAGCCACAACTGCTGCGGATCGATCCACACCAGGTCGTAGATCGGCCCCCGCGATACGCCCGGCACCGCCTCGAAGCGTCCGGCCTGCTCACGCCAGATGCCCATGTCACCCATCACCCACGGCCGGCCGTGGGCGTCGAAGCGGATCTGCTCGATCGGCGCATCGGCGGTACCGCGGAAATACTCCAGCGGATAGCGGTGCAGCAGCCGGCCCTCTGCACTACGCTGCTGCAGTTCCAGGCCCATCACCGACACCCACACCGTACCGTCAGGGGCCTCGCGCATCAGATCGATGCGCTGGCGCAGGTCGGCACTGCCGTCGATCCGCAGGTCACGCAATGCACCGGAGGCCGGATCGTAGAGGGTGATGCGGCCGCCGCGCCCGAGCCACAGGCGACCGTCCGGGCGCGGCAGCACCGACCACACCACGCCGTTGCCCAGCTGCCGATCGGTGGCCAGCAGGCGCAGCGTGCCCTGCGCATCCAACTGGTAAACCCCGCGCGCCGAGCCGACGTAGTAATTCTTCCCGTCGCTGGCCGCACTCAACAGGTACTGGCTGTCCAACGGCTTGCCGTCGAGCTGGTTCCAGATCGAGAAGCGCCGCCAGTCCGGTGGCAGATAGGCCAGGCCCTGGGTCAGCAGGGCCACCCACAACCCACCCTCGTGATCCTGCAGCAGATCCAGCACACCGCTGTGCGCGGTCAGGAAGCCACTGCCGCGGTCGCCCTCCAGCCGGCGCAGCGCGGCCGCGTCGCCCCGCAACAGGCCATCGGATGTGCCGGCCCAGTAGCCCCCCTGGCGATCGGCCAGCACCAGCGCCGAGCGCAGCTGGGCACTGTCGGCCCATCGCGGGCGACTGACCCGATCCTGCGCATCGATACGGTACAGCCCGTCGTTCTGGCTGCCGACCCAGATCGAACCGTCCGCATCACGGCTCAACCGCAGCACGCTCAGCGTTCCCAGCTGCGACGCGGCCACCGGCTCGAATCCGCTGCCATTCCATCGCGCCACACCGGCTTCGGTGCCCACCCACAGGCGCCCCTGCGCATCGACCAGGCTGGTGAAAATGCTGTTGCTGGGCAGCCCATCCGGGTGCGCTGGATCATGGGTGTAGAGGCGCACGCTGCCGTCTTCGCCCAGGCGGCAGACGCCGTGGTTGTTGGTGCCGATCCACAATGCGTCGTCGACATAGGCCAGTGCCCAGAACTGCCCCTGGCAGGTGGCATTGACCTTGTCGAAGGTCCGGAAGCGCTCGCGGTCGGCATCCAGGCGGGCCACGCCCTTGCCGTTGATGCCCACCCAGACGCGGTCCAGCGGATCGATCAGCAGGGTCTCGATTTCGTTTCCCGGCAGCGCGCCCGGCTGTTCCGGGTCGTGCTCCCAGACCCGCAGGCTGTTGCCATCGTAGCGCGCGAGCCCGCCATCGGTGGCGGCCCAGATATGGCCCTGCCGGTCCTCGGCCAACGCCACCACCATGCGCGACGGCAAGCCTTCGGCGGCACCGAAGCGGCGCAGGCGCGGTGTTTCTGCGATATCCAGGGTCGCAGCCGCCGTGGCCAACGCCATCAGCAGCAGTCCCATACCCGCGATGCCACGGCACCACCGGCGCCAGCCGCTCGTCATCCTGAACCCCCTGTCCTGGCCCGATTGTCACACAGGGCCGCGTTCATGGCTGCAACAGCCTGTTTCCCATGGAGGTGCCACCACGAACTGTTGCAGCCATGTACGCAACGTTGTCGGGGGGCTGTGCGTATGATCGCAGCGTCCCCTTCCGGAGCCCGCCATCGATGCGTCCCTGCCTGGCCCTGCTGCCGATGCTGCTCGCCACCGCTCCTGCCTGGGCGGCCGCTGATACCTACCGCCTCGATCCGGTGCATACGCGGGTGCTGTTCTCCATCGACCACGCCGGCTACTCGCAGGCCATGGGCACGGTATCCGGCAGCGAGGGCCGAGTGCTGTTCGATCCCGACAACTGGCGCGATGCGACCGTGGAAGTGGACATTCCGGTGTCGCGACTGGACCTTGGTGACGCCAAGTGGAACCAGGCCACGCTGGCGCGCAGCCTGCTCGACGGCGAGCGCCATCCCACGGCACGCTTCGTCTCCCATCGGGTGGAACCGATCGACGCCCGACACGCGCGCGTGACCGGCACGCTGACCCTGCGCGGGGTCAGCCAGGAGGTCACTCTGGAAGTGACCTTCAACGCGCTCAAGCGCTATCCGCTCCCGCCGTTCCGGCGCACCGCCGGGTTTTCCGCCAGCACCACGCTGAGCCGGCGCGCGTTCGGCATCACCGCCTGGCCGGGCGTCATCGGTGATGCGGTGCAGGTGCGGATCGAGGCCGAAGCCACCCTCGACCGCAACGATGCCCCGGGAACTCCGGCTCCTGTTTCCCACTCCGACCACACGACGGCCCCCAAGGACCCTTCATGACCGCCAAGAACACCCCCGCCGCGTGGGGAAGTGTCAGCCAGATCCTGCATTGGTTGATCGCACTGCTGATCCTCGCCCTCGGCGTGGTCGGCCTGACCATGGGCGAACTGCCCAAGACGCCCAAGTACTTCTGGGTGTACACCGCGCACAAGTCGATCGGCATCACGGTCCTGGCCCTGGTGCTGTTCCGTCTCGGCTGGCGCCTGTATGCCGGTGCGCCGAAGCCGGTGCCGGGCGTGCCCAGCTGGCAGGAGCGCATCGCCAGCGCCACCCACGTGCTGCTGTACGTGCTGATGTTCGCCATTCCGCTGTCGGGCTGGTTGTACGATTCGGCCAGTGGCCTGCGCCCGTTCCGCTGGTTCGGCCTGGTTGACGTGCCCAAGCTGAGCGCTCCGGATCCGCAGGTCGTCGCGGTGTCCCATGCCCTGCACGAATATGGCTTCTGGCTGCTGATCGCGGTGGTGCTGGCACATGCCGGCGCTGCCTTCTACCACCACCTGTTCCAGCGCGATGCAACACTGTCCCGCATGTTGCCACGCGGTTGGCTCGCCTCCCCTCAGAAGGACTGACCGATGAACCTGAAACTGACCACTCCGGCCGCTGTGGCCGCCGCCCTGGCCGGCATGCTGGCCACTGCCCCGGCGCTCGCCGCCGACTATGCGCAGGCCCCGGGTGCCGGCTCGATCCTGGTGTTTGCCACCAAGTACGACGGTGAAGTGTTCACCGGCAGCTTCCCCGGCTTCGCCACCAAGCTCAGCTTCGACCCGGCCAATCCGGCCGCCGGTTCGCTGGACGTGGTGATTCCGCTGGCCGGGGCCAAGAGCGGCAACAGTGACCGTGATTCGACCCTGCAGGGTGCCGACTTCTTCAATGTCGGCAAGTTCGCCACGGCGCGCTACACCGCCAAGGGTTTCCGCGCGGTGGGCAACGACCAGTTCGCCGCCGATGGCACGCTGGAACTGCGCGGCGTCAGCAAGCCAGTCACGCTGACCTTCACCTGGAAGCCGGGCCCCCAGCCGGTACTGACCGGCAAGGCCACGGTCAAGCGACTGGACTTCGGCGTCGGCGGCGGTGACTGGGCCGACACCAAGACCATCCCGGATGAAACCGCGATCAGCACGATCGTGAAGTTCGACGCGAAATAAGGCGCTTCCGGTAGTGCCGGCCGCTGGCCGGCATCACCGGGCATCGCAACGCATTGGGTAGTGCCGGCCGCTGGCCGGCATCACCGGAAACAGACGGGGTGCCGGCCAGCGGCCGGCACTACCGGTCGGCGGCCAACCACGCCTGCACCGTGGCCGCGTCGAACGGCCAGTCCAGCTCGCGGTCGCCGCGCTCGTCACGCAGTACCGGCACCCGCGCGCCGTAGCGGGCCTCCAGCGCCGGCTGGTCATCCAGGAACACCGATTCGAACTCCGGCGCCCGCGCCCTGGCCAGTTCGGCCAGGGCCATATCGCACAGGTGGCAATCGTCACGCTGGATAAGGATCAACACCGGCCAGGCTCCCGTGGCGGAAATGCTGCGCCGCAGCCATGGAACTGCGGCGTGAACCGCTAGAATAGCGGTCTCTTCCGGTACCCGCAGTACGGCAACCATGGCTGTCAGCACGTTCGACGTTTTCAAGATCGGCATTGGCCCGAGTTCCTCGCACACCGTCGGGCCGATGAAGGCCGCCGAGCGATTCATCCATCGCTGGCTGCTCGACCCGGGCCGCCTGCACGAGGTCGCGCGCATCCGCGCCGATGTCTACGGCTCGCTGGCGCTGACCGGCCGCGGCCACGGCACCGACAAGGCGATCCTGCTCGGCCTGGAAGGCCAGCGGCCGAACCTGATCGACCCGGACATCATTCCGGCCACGCTGGAGCGCATCCGCAGCAGCAAGCGCATCCAGCTGATGGGCCAGCACGAGATCGCCTTCGACGAGAAGCGCGACCTCGGCATGAACAAGCGCCAGAAGCTGCCCTACCACACCAACGGCATGCGCTTCACCGCGTACAACGCCGACGACGAAGTGATCGCCACCCGCGATTACTACTCCGTCGGGGGGGGCTTCGTGGTCAACCAGGACGATGCGGCCGATGACCGCATCGTGCCCGATGAGACCCCGCTGCCCTACCCGTTCAAGAGTGGCGACGAACTGCTGGCGCAGACCGCGCGCAGCGGCCTGAGCATCGCCCAGCTGATGTTCGAGAACGAGAAGTGCTGGCGCAGCGAAGACGAGATCCGTGCCAATCTGCGCGAGATCTGGAGCGCGATGCAGTCCTGCGTGGCGCGCGGCATCCGCGAGGAAGGCGTGCTGCCCGGTGGCCTGAAGGTCGGCCGTCGTGCACCGGCGCTGTACCGCGAGCTGTCGTCGAAGCCGGAAGCGGCGATGCGCGACCCGCTGACCACGCTGGACTGGGTCAACCTGTATGCGCTGGCGGTGAATGAAGAGAACGCGGCCGGCGGCCGAGTAGTGACCGCGCCGACCAATGGCGCCGCCGGCGTGCTGCCGGCGGTGCTGCATTACTTCGATCGTTTCTGCCCCGGCGCCAATGAGCAGCGCGTGTTCGACTTCCTGCTGACCTCGGCGGCGATCGGCATCCTGTACAAGGAAAACGCTTCGATCTCCGGGGCCGAAGTGGGCTGCCAGGGCGAGGTCGGCGTGGCCTGCTCGATGGCCGCCGGCGGCCTGGTCGCGGCCTTGGGTGGCAACCCGAGCCAGATCGAGAACGCCGCGGAGATCGGCATGGAACACAATCTCGGCCTGACCTGCGATCCGATCGGTGGCCTGGTGCAGATCCCCTGCATCGAGCGCAACGCGATGGGTGCGGTGAAGGCGATCAACGCCTCGCGCATGGCGATGCGCGGTGATGGCAAGCACAAGGTATCGCTGGACAAGGTCATCAAGACCATGCGCGATACCGGCCGCGACATGCAGGACAAATACAAGGAAACCAGCCGCGGTGGCCTGGCGGTGAACGTCATCGAGTGTTGAGGGCGGCCGGCTCCGGCGCGATGGCGACGGGCCACGGGTAGAGTCGACTGTTAGTCGACTATCGCGCGCAGCGCGGGATTTTCACGGCCTGAGGGAAGAGCAGTCGACTAACAGTCGACGCTACCCCGGCCCCCCTGGCCCGCACTGGCGACACCGTCACCGCGTTGCGGTTAGGCTCGGGGTTCCCCCGCCCCGGATTGCCCCATGCGCGTAATCGCCGCCGCCCTGCTTGCCTGCCTTTCGCTGCCTGCCCTGGCCGCGCCCACCTACGGGCCGCGGCTGGAGGGCTTCGACTATGGCTATCCGGTAAAGACCTTCGCGCTGGAATCGCAGCGCCAGCCACTGGAGATGGCCTACCTCGACATCGCGCCGAAGAAGGCACCGATCGGCGTGGTGGTGCTGTTGCACGGCAAGAATTTCTGCGCGGCCACCTGGAAGGAATCGATCAAGCCGCTGGTCGCCGCCGGCTACCGGGTGATCGCCCCGGACCAGGTGGGCTTCTGCAAATCCAGCAAGCCCGAGCGCTACCAGTATTCGTTCGCGCAACTGGCGGCCAACACCCATGCCCTGCTGCAGCAGTTGCAGCTGGGCGAGGTACCGGTGCATCTGGTGGGCCACTCGATGGGCGGCATGCTGGCGGTACGCTACGCGCTGATGTTCCCGCAGGACCTGCGCAGCCTGTCGCTGGTCAACCCGATCGGGCTGGAGGACTGGAAGGCGCTGGGCGTTCCGTGGCGCAGCGTGGACGCGTGGTACGCCGGCGAAATGAACATCAGCTATGACAGCATCCGCCGCTACCAGCTGGAGGTGTACTACGACGGCAAGTGGAAGCCGGCCTACGAACCGTGGGCGCGGATGCAGTCGGGCATGTACGAAGGGCCGGGCAAGCAGGCTGTTGCATGGAGCCAGGCGCTGGCCTCGGACATGGTGTTCAACCAACCGGTGGTTTACGAGCTGAAGCACCTGCAGGTGCCGACCACGCTGTTCATTGGCCAGAAGGACCGCACCGCGATCGGGCGCGACCTGGCGCCGCCGGCGGTGAAGGCGACGCTGGGCAACTATCCTGCGCTCGGCAAGGCGGCGGCCGCGGCAATTCCCGGGGCGACCCTGGTCGAGTTCGCCGAACTGGGCCATTCGCCGCAGGTGCAGGACCCGAAGCAGTTCAACACCGCGTTGCTGAAGTCCTTGAAGTCACGCTGACCGGTTGTGCTCCTGTAGAGCCGAGCATCGGCTCGGCTCTACAGGCACCCTGCGATCAACCCACGATCCGCAGCACGTCATCCAGCAGCGCGGCAGCGGTGACTTCCGCACCGGCACCCGGTCCCTGGATCAACAGCGGCTGGCGCTGATAGCGATCACTGTGGATGGCCACGCGGTTGTCGGTGCCTGCGCCCTGCGCCAACGGGTGATCGGACGGCAGTTCGCGCAGGCCGACCTGTGCACCCTGGCCGTCAACACGGCCCACGAAACGCAGCACGCGGCCGTTGTCCCGTGCCTGTTGCCAACGCGCCTGCAGCGGTGCATCCAGCTGCTCCAGTGCAGCCACTGCATCCTCCAGCGGCAGCGCTGCCAGCGCGTCCGGGACCAGTGAATCCACCTGCACCTGCGCGGCATCCAGGGCCAGCCCGCTGCTGCGTGCCAGGATCAGCAGCTTGCGGCGCACGTCCTCGCCGGACAGGTCCAGGCGCGGATCGGGTTCGGTGTAGCCGGCCGCCAGCGCCTCGCGCACCGCCGCCGAGAACGGCGACTGCCCGTCGTAGCGGTGGAACAGCCACGCCAGCGAACCGGACAGCACGCCCTCGATGGCATGGATACGGTCGCCACCGGCGACCAGCGCGCGCAGGCTGCTCAACAATGGCAGGCCGGCACCGACGGTAGCGCTGTCGCCATAACGCGCACCACTGTCGGCGCAGCTCTCGGCGATGGCCGTGGCGCGTGCCAGTTGCGCGCCGCGGCCGAGCTTGTTGGCGGTGACCACATGCACGCCCCGCGCCAGCCACTGCACGTGGCGCGCGGCCACCTCTTCGCTGGCGGTGGCATCGACCACCACATCACCCCGCTCCAGGCCTTCGGCGCTGGCCCAAGGCGGCGAACTGAGGCCGTCGCGCGGTGCGCGGCGCGCCAGCTCCAGCGGCAACGCCAGATCGCGGTCGATCGCCAGTGCGGTGCGCGAGTTGGCCAGCCACTGCACGCTGGGCAGTTCCAGCCCGCGTGCCTGCAACGCCTGGTAACGCTGCACGAAGGCCGACCCGACCGTGCCGGTGCCGAGCAGCGCCAGCCGCCCTGTGCCCAGCGCGGGAATTTCAGCGGCGAGCGCGTTCATGCGTCCACCACCTGTTTGCGGCGTGCGGCCGCGTCGATCACCGCTTCGGCGCGCTGCAGCGCGGCGCCGAGATCGGCCAGCAGGTCACGCTCAGCCTCGATGCCGATCGACAGGCGCAGCAGTCCTTCACTGATGCCGGCCGCCGCACGCGCTTCGGCGCTCATCGCCGCATGGGTCATGGTCGCCGGATGGGCGATCAGGCTTTCGACGCCGCCCAGCGATTCGGCCAGGGTGAAACAGCGCAGGCCATCGACGAACGCGCGCACCGCCGCATGCGGATCGTCACCGGCGCAGTGCGCCAGTTCGAACGACAGCATCGCGCCGAAGCCGCTTTGCTGGCGCGCCGCGATGGCGTGGCCCGGATGATCGGCCAGGCCCGGGTAGTACACCCTGCCGACGGCCGGATGCTGGTCCAGCAGGGCAACGACCGATGCGGTGTTCTCCTGGTGCACGCGCAGGCGCGCGTCCAGCGTGCGCAGGCCGCGCAGGGTCAGGAAGGCATCGAACGGCGAACCGGTCAGGCCCAGCGCATTGCCCCACCACACCAGCTGTTCGTGCAGCGCCGGATCGCGCGCGACCACGGCGCCGCCGACCACGTCACTGTGACCATTGATGTACTTGGTGGTCGAATGCAGCACCAGGTCCGCACCGAACGACAGCGGCTGCTGCAGGGCCGGCGACAGGAAGGTGTTGTCGACCACGACGAGGGCACCGGCCTTGTGCGCGGCATCGATGACGAAGCGCAGGTCGGTGATGCGCAGCAGCGGGTTGGACGGGGTTTCCACCAACACCAGCTTCGGCTGGGTCGCCAGTGCCTGGGCGAGCGCACGCGGGTCGGTCAGGTCGGCAGTGACCAGTTCGAAGTGTCCCTTCCGGGCCAGCGCATTGAACAGGCGCCAGCTGCCACCGTATGCATCGTGCGGCACCACCAGCGTATCGCCCGGCTGCAGCAGCGCGTTCAGCACCAGGTTGATCGCGCCCATGCCGGTGGCGGTGATGACGCCACCGGCGCCACCCTCCAGTTCCGCAAGCGCCTCACCCAGCAGGTCGCGGGTCGGGTTGCCACTGCGCGTGTAGTCGTACTGGCGCTTGTTGCCGAAGCCTTCGAAGCTGAAGTTCGACGACAGCACGATCGGCGGCGTGACCGCGCCATGCGCGGTGTCCCGATCGATGCCGGCACGGACGGCGGCAGTGGTGCGACTACAGGACGGCTCGTTTGCGTGCAGGCTCATGCGGACTCTCCAGAAGTGCGGAAGGCGGTGGCGAGGATCGCGTCGATGCGATCGGTTTCTTTGAGGAAGGCGTCATGGCCGTAAGGCGAGCGCAGCACGCGCAGGCTGCCGCGCGGGCCCAGCCCTTCGACCAGGCCGACCAGGTCGGCCAGCGGCACCAGGCGGTCACCCTCCACGGCCACCACCACGGTCGGCGGCAGGATCGCGGTGGGGTCCACACGATGCAGGTCGATCGATTCGGACAGGCGCAGGTAGGCGGTCACCGGCGTGCGCGCGACGTACTGCGCACCGGCCGCGTCGAGGTAGTCTTCGGCGGCCACGCGCACGCGGCCGTTGATCACTTCCGGCGCGGCGTCGAAGCGCTCGCCGAATTCTTCCGGCGTGCGGTAGCTGAGCATGGCGAACTGCCGCGCCAGGGCCAGGCCGTGGTCTTCGCCGCACTGCAGCTGGCCCAGCGCGACCGCACGGCGCTGCAGCGCGCGCCAGGCGGCGGCATAGGGATGCGGGCGATGCGCGCCGCTGGCCAGCACCAGCTGGCGCACGCGGGCCCGGTGCCGGATCGCGAACTGCTGGCCGACCAGCGCACCATACGAATAGCCCACGAACGCCTTCAGCGCACGGATGCCGAGGTGGTCCAGCAGCAGCGCCAGCGCATCGGCCTGGTCGGCGGTATCGATCGGCACATCCAGCGCACCGTCGGCACCGATGAAGTCGAAGGCCAGCACGCGCAGTTGCTGCGGATCCAGCGCGCGCCCGCTGCCCACCAGGTCTTCGGCCCAGCCCTTCTCGCCGAACTGTGCATTGGACGCCACGTGGCGGTGCGCGGAGATGCCACCGGCCAGCACCACCACCGGTGCATCGGCCGGGCCGACCCACTCATAGCGCAGGCGCACCGGGCTGGGGCCGGCGTGGCGCATCGACAGCACCGCGGCGAACTCGCCGCGCTCGGCATGCACGCGGTCTTCGACCGGCACGCTGACGGGGACAAAGGACTCGGAGCGAATGGCGGTACTGGCGGCGAAGCTCATGGCGGGATCCGGTTGGGGAATCGGCCATCGAGCCTTCGCGGGGCCCGCGTTCGAGATGCACGTGGGGTGCATGGTTCGAACCATCTTTCGGTGGACGCCACGGTCCCCGCAGGATTTGGCACCTACGCAGACGCTTGCGCGCCTGCGGGCTGCCCCGGCTTCAAAGGGCCTGTCCCTCTGCCGGTCTCGATGGTGGAGCCACGATGCCAGCCCTTTCCGGCACTGTCAATCCCTTCATGCGGATAAAGCGATGAATATTTTCAGGTCCACACTGCGCAGTCCGTTCCGGTCGCCCCGTTCAGGATCGGGTACAGTCCCGGCGGTCCATTCCGCTGGAAACGCCGATGTCGCGCCTGCCCCTGTCATGCCTGCTGTTGTCCCTGCTGGCGAGCGCGAGCGTGCACGCCGACGACTGGCGCCAGGGCTGGGGACTGGTTCCCCCGCCTGGCCAGGCGACGCCCGCAGGCGGGTCCGCGGGCGCCGCCCCCATGGCCCAGCTGCGCCTGCAGCCGGTCGGCGGGCAATGGCAGGCACGCATCGACAACGCCCTGGCCGGCCCGCTGCAGATCGAACTGCGCGCGGCCCCCGGTCACCCGGTCGACGGCCTACCGGTGCAGTCACTGATCCAGGGCGACAGCAGCCTGGTGGTCGGCCACCTGCCCGCCCCGATCGACGGGCGCACGCTGGACCTGCGCCTGCAGTCGGTGCCGGGCAACCCGGCCGCGCAGGCCGACGATGTTGCCTATCGCCTGCCCTTCGATGCAGCCCGCCTGCGCGTGGACCAGGCGCCGCAGGGACGGTTCAGCCATGGCGACGAGGAGAACCACGATGCAATCGACTTCGCACTGCCGGAGGGCACCCTGGTGCTGGCCGCGCGCGAGGGCACGGTGATGCAGATCCAGGATGGCTTCCGTGGCAACGGCCAGGACCGCGAGCGCGATGGCGCCCGCGCCAACTTCATCCGCGTGCTGCACAGTGACGGCAGCATGGCCCTGTACGGCCATCTGCAGGCCGGCGGCATGCGCGTGCGTCGCGGCCAGGCCGTGGGGGCCGGGCAGCCGATCGGCCTGTCCGGCAACAGCGGCTACAGCAGCGCGCCGCACCTGCACTTCGTGGTGCAGGTCAACCGCGGCATGGGCCTGCGCTCGGTGCCGGTGCGCATCTTCGCCGAACAGGGCCAGCTGCAGTTCGCCCGCCACGGCGAAGCCGACGGCGGGACCGGGCGCTGACCGGCCCCGGCCGGTATAATCGGGCGCTTATCTCTTTGAAAAGCGCCCCGGGCGGGCGCCACTGCCATGTCCGAAGTCGCCAACGAAGCGTCGCGTCGCCGCACCTTCGCCATCATTTCCCACCCTGACGCCGGCAAGACCACGCTGACCGAAAAGCTGCTGCTGTTCGGAGGCGCGATCCAGATGGCCGGTTCGGTGAAGGGCCGCAAGGCCGCCCGCCACGCCACCTCCGACTGGATGGCACTGGAAAAGGAGCGCGGCATCTCCGTGACCTCCTCGGTGATGCAGTTCCCGTACGAAGGCAAGATCGTCAACCTGCTCGACACCCCCGGCCACGCCGACTTCGGCGAGGACACCTACCGCGTGCTGACCGCGGTGGACTCGGCGCTGATGGTGATCGACGTGGCCAAGGGCGTGGAAGAGCGCACCATCAAGCTGATGGAAGTCTGCCGCCTGCGCGACACCCCGATCATGACCTTCATCAACAAGCTCGACCGGGAGGGCAAGGACCCGATCGAGCTGCTGGATGAGGTGGAAACCGTGCTCGGCATCCAGTGCGCGCCGGTGACCTGGCCGATCGGCATGGGCCAGCGCCTGAAGGGCGTGGTCCATCTGCTGACCGGTGAAGTGCACCTGTATGAGCCCGGCCGCAACTTCACCCGCCAGGACTCGACCATCTTCCCGTCCATCGATGCCCCCGGCCTGGCCGAGAAGATCGGTGCACAGATGCTGGCCGACCTGCGCGACGAGCTGGAACTGGTGCAGGGCGCCAGCCACCCGTTCGACCTGGACGCCTACCGCGCCGGCAAGCAGACCCCGGTGTTCTTCGGCTCCGGCGTGAACAACTTCGGCGTGCAGCCGCTGCTGGACTTCTTCGTCGAGCATGCACCGTCGCCGCAGGCGCGTTCGACCACCGGCCGCGAGATCGCCCCGGAAGAGAACAAGCTGACCGGCTTCGTGTTCAAGATCCAGGCCAACATGGACCCGCAGCACCGTGACCGCGTGGCCTTCATGCGCGTCTGCTCCGGCCGTTTCAGCGCCGGCATGAAGACCTTCCACGTGCGCACCGGCAAGGAAATGAAGCTGGCCAACGCGCTGACCTTCATGGCCAGCGACCGCGAGATCGCGGCCGAGGCCTGGCCGGGCGATGTGATCGGCATCCACAACCACGGCACCATCTCCATCGGCGATACCTTCACCGAAGGCGAAGCGGTGACCTTCACCGGCATCCCCAACTTCGCGCCGGAACTGTTCCGCCGCGCCCGCCTGCGCGATCCGCTCAAGCTCAAGCAGCTGCAGAAGGGCCTGGCGCAGCTGTCCGAGGAAGGCGCGACCCAGTTCTTCCGCCCGCTCACCAGCAACGACCTGATCCTGGGTGCGGTCGGCGTGCTGCAGTTCGACGTGGCCGCGTACCGACTGAAGGACGAGTACGGCGTGGAAGCCACCTTCGAGCCGGTCAGCGTGACCACCGCGCGCTGGGTCCACTGCAGCAACGAGAAGAAGCTGGAAGAGTTCCGCGAGAAGAACGCGCTGAACCTGGCCCTGGATGCCGCCGGGCACCTGGTCTACCTGGCGCCGACCCGGGTCAACCTGCAGCTGGCGCAGGAACGCTCGCCGGATGTCCGCTTCTCGGCCACCCGCGAAGCCGCCCATACCGTTTCGGCGGGCTGAACAACGGGGTCAGGTCCCTTTCCGCGAGGAAAGGGCGCTCCCCCTACCGGCGCAGGCCGGTAATTCATCGACCATACGGTGACGGGCGTGCACATCCCGCCCATCGCGGCGATGATAGGGGGGCGCGGGTCCCCACCTCCCCGCGAACGATGCCTACGCCATGTCCACGACTTCCGTTGCTTCGATCCGCGAAGAAATCGCAAGTGCCTTGACCCACGGACTGGGTGCCGTGTTCGCGCTGGGTGCCGGCGCGGTCCTGATCACCCTGGCCGCGATCTACGGCGATGGCTGGCAGCTGGCCGGTGCCATCGTGTTCGGCATTGCGCTGCTGCTGCTGTACACCGCCTCGACCCTGTACCACGCCATCCAGCACCCGGTCGCCAAGGGGCGACTCAAGGTGTTCGACCACTGCGCGATCTACGTGCTGATTGCAGGCACCTACACCCCGTTCACCCTGATCGGTCTCCGCGGCCCGTGGGGCTGGGGCCTGTTCGCCGCAATCTGGACCCTGGCCCTGGCCGGTGTGGTGTTCAAGCTGTTCTACACCGGCCGCTTCAAGCGCCTGTCCACGGCCATCTACGTCGCCATGGGCTGGCTGGTGATCGTGGCGGTCAAGCCGATGCTGGCTTCGATCGACGGCTGGACACTGGGCTGGCTGCTGGCCGGCGGCCTGTCGTACACACTGGGCACCTATTTCTACCATCGCGAATCGATTCCCTATTCGCACGCGATCTGGCACCTGTTCGTGATCGGTGGCAGCGTCTGCCACTTCGTCGCAGTGACCATGCAGGTGCTGTAGACCGGCGTCCGCGCCGCTTGTGCACGCCACGCACATGGACGCTTCGCGCCCCGTCCACGATGAGGGGGCAACCATGGCAGCGTGAATGCTGCCGCCTCCCCTGCTGCACGGCGCTCGCCCCGCTGGCGCCTCCGTCGCCCCGGTCCCCGGGGCCGCCGCTGGCTGACCGTGCTGGTCTTCCTGCTCGCGGCGGTGCTGGTGCTGATCGCGCTATGGGACTGGAACTGGTTCAAGGGCCCGGTTGAACGCGCGGTGCAGGCCCGCACCGGCCGTGCGCTGCAGATCGGGAATCTCGACGTCGACCTCGGCCGCACCAGCACCCTTCGCGCCGATGCGATCACCTTCGCCAATGCCCGCTGGGCAAAGCAGCCGAACATGGCCACGGCCGACCGCGTCGAGATCGACGTGCGGCTCTGGCCACTGCTGCGCGGCCGCGTGGAACTGCCCGAAGTACGCCTGACCCGGCCGGACCTGCTGCTGCAGACTGCCCCGCGCAAGGGTGAGCCCGGCAACTGGGACTTCCTCGGTGACAGCGCCGGCGGGACACGTCCCCAGCTCAAGCGACTGCGCATCGACGACGGTCGTCTGCAGTTCCTCGACGCGCTCGGCCGCACGGATATCCGCATGGAGGTGCGCAGCGGCCAACCGAAGCAGACCGACGGCGCGCCGCCGCTGCTGGTGCAGGGCAAGGGACGCTGGCAGGGCAACCCGTTCACCCTGCGCGGTGGCACCGAATCCCCGCTGGAGCTGACCGACAGCGACCACCCGTTCCGCATCCACCTTGACGGCCGCGCCGGCGCTACCCACGCCGTCGCCACCGGCACGCTCACCAATCCATTCCAGCTGCGCGTGTTCGACCTGCAGTTCGCGCTGAGCGGGCAGGATCTTGCCGACCTCTACCCGCTGCTCGGCATCGCCATCCCGCCCTCCCCGCCGTATGCGTTGAACGGCCGCCTCAAGCGTGACCACGACACCTGGCGCTACGAGCGGTTCTCCGGCAAGGTCGGCGACAGCGACCTGGGTGGCAATCTGCAGTTCGACGTGGGCGGCGCTCGCCCGCGATTGACCGCCACGCTGGAATCCAGGCGCCTGGACTTCGATGACCTGGCCGGCTTCGTTGGCGCCCCGCCAAAGACCGGCGGTGGCGAAACCGCCAATGCGGAGCAGAAGGCCGAGGCGGCGCGGGTGGCTGCCCGCCCGCGCGTGCTGCCCGATACGCCCTACAACCTCGGCAAGCTGCGGGCGATGGATGCCGACGTGCGCTGGAAAGCCCATCGCATCAACGCTCCGTCGCTGCCGCTGGATGACATGGATGCGCACCTGCTGCTGGATGACGGCCTGCTACGGCTGGACCCGCTGAACTTCGGCGTCGCCGGCGGCGATATCCGCAGCACGGTCCGCATGGACGCGCGGCAACCGCAGATCAGCACCGCACTGAAGGCCAGCGTGCGCGGCGTGCAGCTGGGCCAGTTGTTCCCCGATGCCAAGCTGGCCGAGCAGGCCAAGGGCGGCATCGGCGGCGAAGTGGACCTGAGCGGCCGTGGCAATTCGATCGCGGCGATGCTCGGCAGCAGCAGCGGCAAGGTCGGCCTGGCGATGGGCCGCGGCCATGTCGGCAACCTCGTGATGGAGCTGGCCGGCCTGGACATCACCGAGTCGCTGAAATTCCTGGTGACCGGCGACAAGCAGATTCCCCTGCGGTGTGCCTTCGCCGACTTCGGCGTGCGCGACGGCCTGATGACCAGCCAGGCACTGGCGGTGGACACCACCGACACGATCCTCATCGGCGAAGGCACGGTGAGCCTGCGCGACGAGACCCTGGACCTGCTGTTGAAACCGCGCCCGAAGGACAAGAGCATCCTGGTGCTGCGCTCGCCGCTGCACATCGCCGGTACGTTCAAGGACCCGTCGTTCCGCCCGGACTTCAAGGCGCTGGGCATCCGCGGCGCGGTGGCCCTGGCGCTGGGCAGCATTGCCCCGCCAGCGGCGTTGCTGGCAACCATCGAACTGGGGCCGGGCAAGGATGCCGACTGCGGTGGGCAGTATGCGAAGTAGGGTTACAGCGTTGTTCGCGGCGCCTCCTTTCCCGCGCGTAGAGCCGGAGCAAGGCGACAGGCAGGACACGCCGTAAATACGTCCCTGTAGGCTCGGTCGGCGCATCCATGCGCCTCACGGTCCTGCCTGCCGCCTTGCTCCGGCTCCGGACAGTTTCCTGCGCGCGCGGAACGAGAGCGAAATTCAAAGTCAAAAAAAAAAGCAAAGTCAAAAGCGGTTGCCAACCAAGGTTGGCAGCTACCAAAGGCGAGGCACCGCGCATGTACGCACCGCGCTCGCGGTGATGTATCCAGAGGCGGAGGGCATGGCCGTGCAGGACCGTTGGCGCCATGGATGGCGCCATCGAGCCTACAGGGACGTACTTGCGGCGTGTCCTGCACGCCCATGCCCTCTGCCTCTCCGACGTATCAGGAAGGCGCTGCTTCTGCTTCTGCACTTGCTGTTGGCGGGCCGGCGGGCCGCAGGCCCGCCAGCGAACACCTCACCCCGCCACGATGTACTGCTGCAGCTGGTCCAGCTCCCGCCGCTGCGCATCGATCACCGACTTCACCAGGTCGCCGATGGAGATCACCCCCAGCACCTGCGCGCCCTCCACCACCGGCAGGTGGCGGATGCGGTAGTCGGTCACCAGCTGCAGGCAGTGCTCCACCTGCTCGCCCGGCGACACCGTCACCACCTGTGCCGTCATGATCTCCGCCACCGCGGTATCCCGCGACGAACGATCGCGCAGCACGATCTTGCGCGCGTAATCACGCTCGGACAGGATCCCGACCAGTTTCGGCCCGTCCATCACCAGCACCGCACCGATGCCTTTTTCCGCCATCAATCGGATCGCATCGATCACCGCCGCTTCCGGCGCGACCGCATGTACTTCAGGAGACTTGCCGTCCAACAGTTGCCGTACCGTGGTCATCTGCCTGCCCTCCGAGGGTGGGTTGCAGGGCCGAGTCTGCCACGGCGGATGCTAGCCAGGCGTCAACCAGGTACAGCGGCCGCTGCTTGGACTCTTCGTACAGCCGCCCCAGGTACTCGCCGATCAGGCCCAGCGCGATCAGCTGCACCCCACCCAGGAACAGGATCACCGCCATCATCGTCGGCCAGCCCGCCACCCGGTCGCCATACAGCGCCGCTTTGACGATCACCCACAGGCCGAACAGGAAGGCGACCGCTGCCGTTGCCAGCCCCAGGTAGGTGGCCGCCCGCAGCGGCACGGTGGAGAATCCGGTGATGCCCTCCAGCGCGAAATTCCACAGCCGCCAGAGGCTGAATTTGCTGGTGCCGGCCACGCGCGCGTGGCGGTGATAGGGCACGGCGATCCGCTTGAATCCGACCCAGCTGAAAAGCCCTTTCATGAAGCGGTGGCGCTCACGCATGCCACGCAGGGCGCTCAGCGCGCGCGGCGACAGCAGGCGGAAGTCCCCGGTGTCGGCCGGAATCGGTGTACGCGACAGGCGGCCCATCACCCGATAGAACATGGCTGCCGTGGCGCGCTTGATCCAGGCCTCGCCATCGCGGGCCATGCGCGTGCCGTAGACGTTGTCATGGCCCTCGCGCCAGCGGGCGACGAACTGCGGCACCAGCTCCGGCGGGTCCTGGCCGTCGGCATCCAGGATCATCGCCGCGCCTTCGTGCACCAGGTCCAGGCCCGCCGTCAGCGCCGCTTCCTTGCCGAAGTTGCGCGACAGCTTCAGCGCCGATACGCGCGCATCGGCCTGCGCAAGCCCGGCAATCACCTCCCAGGTGCCGTCGTGGCTGCCGTCGTCCACATAGAGGATGTGACCCTCGATGTCGGGCATGCCGTCGAGCACCGCGCACAGCCGCGGATGCAGCAGCGGCAGTGCCAGGGCCTCGTTGTAGGCGGCGATGACGAAGGTGAGCCGTTCGCGGGTCATGCCCGGATTGTACGTTGCCGGCACGCACGCGGCCGGTCGCATGACGATCACGCCGTATGCGCCTCAGTCCTCCGACAGGTAGGACGCGCCCCCCAGCTGGCGCGCCTGGCGCTGGATCCAGGCGGCACGCCGCTGCACGTAAGGCCCGGGCGCGGCCGCGTTGTAGCGCCGCGGTGCCGGCAGTACCGCAGCCAGGCGCGCACTCTCGGCCGGGCTCAGCCGGGCCGCGTCCTTGCCCCAGAATTTCTGCGCCGCCGCCTGTGCCCCGTACACGCCATCACCGAACTCGGCGATGTTGGCGTACATCTCCAGGATCCGCTCCTTCGGCCACAGCGCCTCGATCAGCACCGTGTACCAGACTTCCAGGCCCTTGCGTATCCAGCTGCGGCCCTGCCACAGGAACAGGTTCTTGGCCACCTGCTGGCTGATCGTGCTGGCGCCGCGCAGGCGCCCGCCCCTGGCGTTGTGGTCGCGGGCCTTTTCGATGGCCTGCAGGTCGAAGCCGTTGTGGTCGGGGAAGCGCTGGTCCTCGGCGGCCACCAGCGAGATCGGCAGGCTCGGCGCCATCTGGTCGAGGTCGCGCCACTGGTAATGCAGCCGATAGGACCAGTCCGCCTCGCCCAGCGCCTCGCCGTAGCGCCACAGCATCACCGTGGACACCGGCGGGTCGATGAAGCGCAGCACCAGCACCTGCAGGCAGCTGAAAGCAGCCAGGAGCACCGGCAGCCACAGCAGCCGCTTCCAGCGCCAGCGCCGCCGGCGCGGCGCGGTGGCCGCCGCCTCTACCTTGTGCTGCTCTCCCGCTGCCCCCATTACTGGTGCATCCTTCTTCTGTCTGGTTGTCGGCGCATTATCCGGCAACCGCCCCCGTTTACGCGCGATGTGAGCCGATGACCGCCAACCCCGATTCCCTGATCCGCTTCCTGCTCCCCGCCGCCGGCGTCCGCGGCGTGCATGTGCACCTGCAGGCCACCTGGCAGGAAATCCTGTCCCACGCGGCGTACCCGGACGCCGCTGCCGAACTGCTCGGCGAGGCCTGCGTCGCTTCGGCACTGTTCACCGGCCACACCAAGATCGACGGCCGCCTGTCGGTGCAGCTGCGCAGCAGCACCGCGCTGCGCACCCTGTTCGCCGAATGCACCGCCGCCGGCACGCTGCGCGGTATCGCCCAGCTCAGCGAGGGCGCCGACGCGCCGCGTGACCTGTCCAGCCTCGGCGATGACGCCATCCTCGCCATCACCATCGAGAACCCCGGCCTGGATCCGCGTGAGCCGCAGCGTTACCAGAGCCTGGTTGCGCTGGCCGCGCCGGAACTGGACGAAGCCTTCGAAGACTATTTCCGCCAGTCCGAACAGCTGCCGACCCGCCTGCTGCTGGCCGCCGACCGCAACGGCGCCGCCGGCCTGCTGCTGCAGAAGCTGCCGGGCGACGAAGGCGACGAGGACGGCTGGGCGCGTGCCAGCGCCCTGTTCGAAACCCTGGGCAAGGCCGAACTGCTGGCCACCCCGGCCGAAGCGCTGCTGCACCGCCTGTTCCACGAAGAGCGGCCGGAACTGCTGGGCAGCAAGCCCCTGTCCTTCGCCTGCTCCTGCTCGCGCGAGCGGGTGGCCGGCATGCTGCAGTCACTGGGCGAGGAAGAAGCCCGTGCGGCCGCCGAGGACACCGGCGCGGTCGAGGTGCGTTGCGAATTCTGCGGGCGTGAGTATCACTTTCCATTGACGGAGTTCGGCATACTGTTCCACGGCGCCCAGGGGGCTGTACCGGCGCCTGAACGGCTTCAATGAACGGCAGTCTTGTACCTGGGGAGGATCAAGGCTTGTTAAGAATTCATAAACACCCTAGGATCAAGTTCCCGTCCCCACGGGAACTTCCGTTGTCTGTCCCTGTCTGAACTGGTCCGATGCGTACCTTCCTGCGTCTACCGCTGGCCCTGCTGATCGCCCTTGGCGCGATCACGGGCGCGCATGCGCAGAGCAAGGACACCCGCACCGTGCTGCCGGTATGGAACAAGGGCAGCGGCAAGGTCGAGGCGCTGCTGTACCTGGAGCCGACCGGCGAACAGGCGGCCGGCGCCCGCTGGCATTTCGGCCGCAATTCCCTGGACGCGGCCTTTGGCCTGTCGTCCGGCGATTCGCTGGGCCTGCTCTGCAACAGCAGCAGCGGCACCAGCATCAGCGGACTGGCCAGCCACTGCATGCTGGCCAGCCTGGGCGACGACGATGACCTCAACAGCCGCCGCTTCACCGGCACCGCGGCACTGAACCGTGGCAGCAGCCGCCTGGGCATCACCGCCGGCACCGGCCGTGAAACCCTGCCGGCCTGGTTGTCGGGCCCGAACAAGACGCCCTCCCTGCGTGCCGAGCAGAACGATCTGACCGTGTTCGCGCAGAAGAACATCGGTCGCGAAGGCTTCGTGTCCATCGCCGGCACCTATGCCAAGGCCCGCCTGGTCCCGCTGGCTGACGCCTCGCCGGCCCTCGTCGATCGCTGGGACAGCAAGAGCCTGAGCCTCGGTGCCGGTTACGGCAATTTCACCGGCAGCATCATCGGCCGCGTGGTCGACGTCCCGGGCAAGCCCGGCAAGTGGGAAGGCCTGGGCATCGGCCTGACCTGGCGGACCCCGTGGTCGGGCCAGCTCACCGTCGGCGCCGAGAACGTGATCAGCCGCGGCAAGAACCCGTTCTCCCCGCGCAATGAAAGCAACGACGACGGCACCGTGCCGTATGTCCGTTACGAACAGGATCTCTGATCCCGGCAGTCACGCTGTGCAGCGACAGACCCGAGGGCGCCGAAAGGCGCCCTTTGCATGTGCGTGCCAGACGCACAACGACGCGTTCGCAATGGTCGCTGGGAAATGAAACACAACGCGCCGAAATACTCGGATACATAACAACGGAAACTTTTTTCATCATTCCTTGTTAACAAACGAGGCATGACGGGCCCCTCCTTTCAGCAACACATTGATTGGCATGGATAAAGCCGATCTTGGCCAGAAATACAGGCTTGATTAACACAGCTTTAATTCTTGGCGAACGCCCGCTACTATCGGGTCAGCCTCGCGATTTGGGAGCGCATTTTCGCTCCCCCGCCGGGCACTAACCCCAGCCAAGATTTCTTGGAGAGAGAGAGAGCCAATGAAACTCAAGTCCAGCCGACTGCGCGACGCAGTCGTGATCGCGCTTGTCGCCGGTGCCACTGTCGCGACGGCCCATGCCCAGGAAGCCACCAACCTGGACCGTATCTCGGTCACCGGTTCGCGGATCAAGAGCACTGACATTGAAACATCGCAACCGGTTCTGAGCCTGACTCGCGCCGACATTGAAAAGCAGGGCGTGACCTCGGTCGCCGACATCCTCCAGCGAGTTTCCGCCAACGGTGCCGCGCTGAACCGCACCTTCAACAATGGTGGTGACGGCTCGGCCGGCGTCAGCCTGCGCAACCTGGGCGCTGAGCGGACCCTCGTGCTGGTCAATGGCCGCCGCTGGACCACCGGCCTGGACGGCAGCGTCGACCTGAACACCATCCCAACCGCGATGATTGAGCGCATCGATGTCCTCAAGGACGGCGCATCGACCATCTACGGTTCGGATGCGATTGCCGGCGTAGTGAACATCATCACCAAGCGAAACTTCGACGGTGCGGAGGCGAACTTCTACAAGGGCCAGTACAGCGCCGGTGATGGCGAACGCGAAGCGGCCGATTTCACCATTGGTACCACCACTGATCGCGCGTCACTCGTGCTCGGTGCGTCCTACGTGAACGAAAAGGAAGTGATGGCTGGCGATCGCAAGATCTCCGCCGGCGGCCCGCCGTTCTTTGGCGGCCAGAGCAGCACCGGCCTGCCGGGCTCGTACATCCGCAATGACCAGCGCTACGTCATCATCAATGGCGTTGAAACTCCGTTCAACGCCAATGTCCACGGCTACAACACTTCTCCGGACAATTACTTGCTGACCCCGAACGAGCGCACCTCGCTCTTCGCGATTGGCTCGTACAACATCACCGACAATGTGATTTTCCGCACCGAGGCGATGTACAACGAGCGCAAGTCCGAGCAGCTGTTGGCGGCCATGCCCGTGACCGGCCAGCGTCTGAGCGCCTCAAGCATCTACAACCCCTACGGTGTGGATCTGACCAGCGTATCGCGTCGTTTCAATGAAACCGGCGGTCGCTCGTTCAATCAGAACGTCAAGAACTGGCACTTCTACGGGGGCTTCGAAGGCTTCTTCGAAATCGCTGACAGGAACTTCGACTGGGATGTCGGCTACCGCTACGACAAGACCGACCAGAATGACCTGACCTACGGCCTGTTCAATCGCCAGCGCCTGGCGGAAGCCTACGGTCCGTCAGCGATCCGCGACGGTCAGCCGGTCTGCCTGACCTCTGCCGGTGCGGTCATCACTGGCTGCGTACCGATCAACCCGCTGGGTGGCCTGGGTTCCATCTCGCAGGCTGCGCTGGACTACGCTTCATTCACGGCGCATGACTCTGCCAGCCTGGTTTCCAAGAGCTATTACGCCAACATCTCCGGTGAAATCGTGCAGCTCCCGGCGGGTCCGCTGGGCTTTGCGGCCGGCTATGAGGGTCGTAAAGAAAGCGGCCAGTTCGATCCAGATGCCTTCATCGCCGCAGGCCTTAGCACTGGCAACGGTGCGGCACCCACCAAGGGCGCTTACGACCTGGACGAGTTCTTCCTGGAACTCTCGATCCCTGTGCTGGCCGATCTGCCGGGTGCCAAGCTGCTCGACTTCAGCGTCGCCTCGCGCTTCTCTGACTACAGCAACTTCGGCAACACCACGAACAACAAATTCGGTTTCCGCTGGAAGCCGATTGATGAACTGATGGTCCGCGGCAACTACTCAGAGGGCTTCCGCGCTCCGAGCATCAACAATCTGTATCGCGGCAACACCGATTCGTTTGAAACCTACGCCGATCCCTGCTCCGCTTCCAGCGGTCGTCGCACCGGTGCGGTTGCCGCCCAGTGCGCCGCCGAAGGCGTCCCGGCGAACTTCCAGCAGCCCGGTGCCGGCAGCGGTGCCAACAAGCAGACCCCAGAAGCGTTTACCTGGAAGTCGAATCCGAATCTGAAGCCGGAAACGTCGACCAGCAAGACGCTGGGTCTGGTGTGGAGCCCGAGCTTCGTCAGTGGCCTGAACGTGACCTTGGACTGGTGGCAGATCAAGATCGAAGACGCCATTACCCGTCCTGCAATCCAGGACATCATGGATCGCTGCTACGGCGGTTCGCCGCAGGAACAGGCAGCTTACTGCGGCCTGATCACGCGTGATCCGAACTACGGCACCTCGACCCAGCGCTACACGATCACCAATGTCGACATGCCGCTGCAGAACCTCTCGTCCTACAAGGTGGAAGGTTGGGATCTGGGCATCCAGTACAAGCTGCCGGAGACTTCGATCGGCCAGTTCACCATCAGCCTGGATGGCACCTATCTTTCCAAGTGGGACACTCAATCGACCGACGACGCACCGGTTGACGGCCGAGCCGGCCGCTATCTGGACCAGGATCCGTACTGGCGCATCCGCTCCAACGTCTACGTTGACTGGTCGTACGGTGATTTCGGTGTCAACTACGGTCTGCGTTACAAGTCCGGCATGACCGAGGCCTGCCCGTTCGATCCGGTTGGCGATGCCGATCTGGTGGGTTACTGCTCCGACGGTGCGAATGGCAAGAACCATATGGGTGCGACGACCTACCACGACGTCCAGTTCCGCTACAACACTCCGTGGAACGGCATCATCATGGTGGGCCTGAACAACGTGTGGGACAAGGATCCGCCGGTTTCCTACTCGACCTCGTACAACATGTTCGACCCGCAGTACGACCTGCCGGGCCGCTACATGTACATGCAGTACAAGCAGAAGTTCTGATCGGTACTCCGATCAGCTGATGCCGCAACGGCCCCGCAAGGGGCCGTTGTTCGTTATGCCGCCTGGAAAGGGGCTGCGCCGCCTGAAAAAAAACCGCGGCATCGCCGCGGTCCTTGTTCACCCTGATCCCGGGACGCTCATCCGTTCGGAATCAGCGTCTCGATCAGATGCTCGACGTACGCTTCGAAGTCCTCGCGCGCCTGCTTGGGCTGCTGCAGCTGCAGCGACAACTGCAGGAAGCCGACGTAGGCGGCATAGGCCAGGCGCGCGCGATGGCGTGCATCGGTCGAGCTGAGGCCGGCCTGTCGGAACGAGGCGACCAGATAGTCGAGGCGACGCTGCGAGACCCGGTCGATCACCGGCCGCACCATCGGATGGTCCAGCGCCTTCAGCAATTCGCTGTAGATGATATGCGGCTGCACTTCATGCGCCACCATCTGGAACAGCTGGCGCAGGCGCACGCGCGGATCCGGCACGTCTTCCAGGCTGCCGAATACCTGTTCCTGCTCAAACAGTTCCCAGCGTTCCAGTGCCGCCTGCAGCAATGCGTCGCGCGAGGGGAAATGCCAGTAGAAACTGCCCTTGGTGACACCCAGTCGCCGAGCCAGGGGCTCCACCGCGACGGCGCCGACACCTTGTTCAGCAATCAGATCGAGGGCCGCCTGGGCCCAGTCTTCGGCACTCAGGCGGCTGTTGCGGCCGGCGCGCGGTTCGCCGGCGGAAGCGTCAGGTTGATTCATGGACTGATTTAACCATACGCCGGGGTTCGTTGCAGTACGCGGTTGCGGTCGAAACCGTCACAGGGTCCCGTGAGCCCCTCTCCAGGCACCTTCCGCAGCGCACCATACCATGCAGTATTGACTTCCCTCGGAAGCGATCCATACTAGCAAGTATGGTTACGTCCCCAACTCCCGCTGCGTTTCATGACCTGCGCCTGGACGCCGCCCATGGCGCTCGCCTGGCGGCGACCGTAAGCGACCATGGCCGGCGCGGCCGGGTGCTGTTCGCGCATGGCTTCGGCCAGACCCGCCACGCCTGGAATGCCACCGCCCGCGCACTGAGCGCGGCCGGCCTGCAGACGCTGGCCTACGACGCGCGCGGCCATGGCGATTCCGACTGGAATGGCGCCGACCTGCCCTATCACGGCGAACAGTTCGCCGACGACCTGATCGTGCTGGCCGGTGAACAGCCGCGCCCGCCGGTACTGGTTGCCGCCTCGATGGGCGGGCTGTTCGGGCTGCTGGCCGAGTCGCGCTGGCCGGGGCTGTTCTCGGCGATGGTGCTGGTCGACATCACCCCGCGCTGGGATACCGCCGGTGTCGAGCGCATCCTCGCCTTCATGACCGCCCATCCCGACGGCTTCGCCTCGCTGACCCAGGCCGCCGACGTGATTTCGGCCTACATGCCCCACCGTCCGCGCAAATCCGAGCAGTCGCTGCGTGCGCTGCTGCGCGAGGACGGCCACGGGCGTTGGCGCTGGCACTGGGATCCGCGCCTGGTGGCCGAACTGGCCCGCGACAGCGAGCAGCATCAGGATGCGCTGGCCGACGCAGCGCGCCAGGTGAAGTGCCCGCTGCTGCTGGTCAGTGGCGGCCGCAGCGACCTGGTCACGCCACAGACCGTGGCCGAATTCCTGGCGTTGGCGCCGCACGCTCGCCATGTACAGCTGCCGCAGGCCACGCACATGGTCGCCGGCGATGACAACGACGCCTTTACCGCTACTGTGTTGGACTATCTGGACGTGTTGCCCGCAGCGGACGCTGCGGCTTCGTCCGCCACAAACGAGCACGTCACCGGAGCACGCTCATGAGCATCGTTCTTCCCTTCCTCGCCCTGCTGCTGGCAGGCGCGTTCGTCGCCTACCACCGCATGCGGCTGGTTACCTGGACGCTGATCAGCGTGGCCCTGCTGGTCGCCTGCTGGTTCATTCCCTACGTCAACCAGACCGCCACGATCGTCGCCGCAGCGGTGCTGGCCGTCATCGCCGTGCCGCTGCTGCTGCCGTTCATCCGCAAGCCGCTGCTGACCGGCCCGATGATGAAGGTGTTCCGCAAGGTGCTGCCGCCGCTGTCGCAGACCGAGCGCATCGCGCTGGAAACCGGTTCGGTCGGTTTCGAGGGCGAACTGTTCACCGGTGATCCGGACTGGAACATCCTGCTCAACTACCCCAAGCCGCAGCTGACCGCCGAAGAGCAGGCTTTCCTCGATGGCCCGGTGGAAGAGCTGTGCGCGATGGTCAACGACTGGGAAATCACCCACGTCCATGCCGACCTGCCGCCGGAGCTGTGGGCCTTCATCAAGAAGAACAAGTTCTTCGGCATGATCATCCCGAAGGAATACGGTGGCCTGGGCTTCTCCGCGCTGGCCCACCACAAGGTGATCCAGAAGCTGGCCTCGGTGTCCTCGGTGGTCAGCTCCACCGTCGGCGTGCCCAACTCGCTGGGCCCGGGTGAACTGCTGGTGCATTACGGCACCCAGGAACAGAAGGACCAGTACCTGCCGCGCCTGGCCGATGGCCGTGAAGTGCCCTGCTTCGGTCTGACCGGTCCGTTCGCCGGCTCCGATGCCACCTCGATTCCGGACTACGGCATTGTCTGCAGGGGCGAGTGGAACGGCGAGCAGGTGCTCGGCGTCAAGCTGACCTTCGACAAGCGCTACATCACCCTGGCCCCGGTGGCTTCGCTGATCGGCCTGGCCTTCCGCATGTATGACCCGGATGGCCTGATCGGCGACACCCGCGACATCGGCATCACCCTGGGCCTGCTGCCGCGCGACACCGCCGGCGTCGAGATCGGCCGTCGCCACTTCCCGCTGAACTCGACGTTCCAGAACGGCCCGATCCGCGGCAAGGACGTGTTCATTCCGCTGACCCAGCTGATCGGCGGCGCGGCCATGGCCGGCAAGGGCTGGAACATGCTCAACGAGTGCCTGGCCGTGGGCCGCTCGATCACCCTGCCGTCCACCGCCAGTGGTGGTGCCAAGGCCGGTGCTGCCGTCACCGGCGCCTACGCCCGCATCCGCAAGCAGTTCGGCCTGTCGGTCGGCCGCTTCGAGGGCGTCGAGGAAGCACTGGCCCGCATCGGCGGCAAGGCCTACAAGATCAGCGCACTGTCGCAGGCCACCGCTGCCGCGGTCGACCGTGGCGACGTGCCGTCGGTGCCGTCGGCCATCGCCAAGTACCACTGCACCACCATGAGCCGCGAAGTGATCTCGGACATGATGGACGTGATCGGCGGCAAGGGCATCATCCTGGGGCCGCGCAACTTCGCCGGCCGCAGCTGGCAGGCCGCGCCGATCGCTATCACCGTGGAAGGCGCCAACATCATGACCCGCAGCCTGCTGATCTTCGGCCAGGGTGCGATCCTCTGCCACCCGTGGGTGCTGAAGGAAATGAAGGCCGCGCAGGATCCGGATACCCGCGCCGGCCTGCAGGAGTTCGACCGCAGCCTGTTCGGCCACATCCGCTTCGGCATCTCCAATGCCGTGCGTTCGTTCTGGTTCGGCCTGACCGGCGCGCGCTTCGGTGCCGCCCCGGGCGACGCCTACACCCGCCGCTACTTCCGCAAGCTGGACCGCTACTCGGCCAACCTGGCGCTGATGGCCGACATCTCGATGATGACCCTGGGCGGCAAGCTGAAGTTCAAGGAATCGCTGTCCGGCCGCCTGGGCGATGTGCTGAGCCACGTCTACATGACCAGCGCCATGCTCAAGCGCTACCACGACGAAGGCGCGCCGCAGGCCGACCAGCCGCTGCTGGCCTGGGCCTTCCATGACAGCGTGCACAAGATCGAAGAGTCGCTGTCGGCCGCGCTGCGCAACTTCCCGATCCGTCCGATCGGCTGGCTGATGTGGGCGCTGATCTTCCCGCTGGGCCGTCGTGCCGAGGCTCCGGGCGACCGCCTGAGCCGCCGCGTCGCCGCCCTGCTGATGGCGCCGAACGAAGCCCGCGACCGCCTGGCCAGTGGCGTGTTCCTGACCCCCTGCGAGAACAACCCGGGTGGCCGCATCAACAGCTACCTGAGCAAGGCGATCATGGCCGAGCCGGTGGAGCGCAAGTTCCTGAAGGCGCTGAAGAGCAAGGGCATCGAGGCGCTGGACTTCAAGGCACAGCTGGACGAGGCCGTGGCCGAGGGCGTGATCACTCAGGACGAGCGCAGCCTGCTGGAAGAGCTGCGCACGCTGACCCTGGACACCATCACCGTGGACGACTTCGACACCCACGAACTGCGCGCGGCCAGCTACTACGACCGCCAGCACAAGGATCCGCATTCGCAGGCCGCCTGATCGCCCGCGACACGCGTTGCCTCGACGGCGGGCCTCGGCCCGCCGTCGCTTTATCCGCCGACCGGAATACCTACCATGTCCACGCCCCTGCTCTCGCTCTACAACCGTCTGCAGCGCTGGCCTGCCGGCAACTGGCTGTTCTCGCGCGCGGTGTGTTTCAAGGCGCCCTACTTCGCCAGCATCGCGCCACGCATCACCCGCCTGGAACACGGCCGCTGCGAAGGCACGCTGGCCGACCGCCGCAGGGTGCGCAACCACATCGGCACGGTGCACGCGATCGCGATGTGCAACCTGGCCGAACTGACCGCCGGGTTGATGGTCGATGCATCGCTGCCGAAGGGGATGCGCTGGATTCCGAAGGGAATGCAGGTGCAGTACCTGGCCAAGGCACGGGGCACGCTGCAGGCGGTGGCGTTGCCGGCACAGCCGATTGTCGTCGCGGCCGAGGGGTATGCGCTGCCGGTGACGGTCAGCGTGCGCGACCGTGCGGGCACGGAGGTGTTCAGCGCGGTCATCGACATGTGGATGTCGCCGGCGAAGTAGTGTTCCCGCGAACGGCGCAGCCCCTCGTGGGTAGACGGTTGATCGCGGAAAGCGCTGGTTTCCGGTGGGGGCCGGGGGCGGTGGATTCGAGGGGGACGCCGTGAACCCGTCCCTGGGGGCTTGGCCGCGGCATCCATGCCGCGGACACCCCCGCGAACCCACCGCCCCCAGCCTCTGACAGATCTCTGTGGCGTCCACCCACGGAAGAAAAAAAAGATCAAAAGCAAAAGCAAAAGCAAAAGCGGCCCTTCGGCCGCTTTTTTCATGCGCGCCGAACCCACGAGCGCAGCGACCCGCTGTTGCCCTTGATCTTCTTTTTCTTCTCCGTGGGCTGGCCGCACACGGAAACTGTCCGGGGTCGGGCGGATGGGCTGGGCAGGGGTGTCCGCGGCATGGATGCCGCGGCCAAGCCCCCAGGGACGGGTTTACGGCGTCCCCTGCCCAGCCCATCCGCCCGGCCAGATCCACGACCCGCATTCCGCGACCAACCCACGGGGGGCTGCGCCGTTGGCTGGAAACTACGCCAGCGCGCGAAACACCAACGCCAGGATCGCCGGCACCGCCTGGATCATGAAAATACGGCGGCTCACGCTGTAGGCGCCATAGCACCCCGCCACGACCACACAGGCCAGCGAGAACGTCACCAGCACCGGCTGTGCCATCGCCAGCCCCACCCCGATGCCTGCCGCCAGGAAGCCGTTGTACAGGCCCTGGTTGGCCGCCAGCACGCGCGTGGTCTCGGCCTTCTCCGGCGTGTTGCGGAAGGTCTTCAGGCCCAGCGGGCGGGTCCACAGGAACATCTCCAGCACCAGGAAATAGACGTGCAGCAGTGCGACCAGCAGGGTCAGGGCGAGTGCGATCCAGTACATGTGCGGTTCCTTGGACAGGGAAGGAGAATGGGGTCAGCGCCCTTTCCCCGCGGGAAAGGGCTCTGACCCCGGCAAATCAACGGTCGCGCGGCAGTTTCTGTTCTTCGCGCAGCACGCCGAATGCGGCAGCGGTCATGCACGCGGCCACCACCACGCCACCGATGAACACGACGTGCGATCCGAACAGGGACAGGCCCTTGTGCAGCCACGCGAAGCTCAGGTCCGCGCCGCGGTAGACCACGGTGTCGATCGCCGCACCGGCCTTGTAGCGCCACTGCCGGTCCACGCGCGTGTAGATGGTCTCGCGCGCCGGCTTGGCCAGTGCGAATTCGCTGGCGCGGGTCATCACCTGCACCACCGCGACCATCAGCGGCATCGGCGAGGCAGCCAGCACCGAGAAGCCGATCAGGATCGCGAACCCGGGAACCAGCAGCGCCGGCGCGATGCCATGGCGCGACAGCAGCCAGCGGGTCAGGCCCAGCTGCATCAGCAGCGCCAGCGCGTTCACCGCCAGGTCGATGCGCGAGAAGAACGCGGTACTGGCCGCCGGGTCGGTGAAGGCCGCACGCACGATGCTGGCCTGCTGGTTGTACAGCAGCGTGCCGACGCCCACGCCGAACACCACCATCACCGCCAGCCAGCGCAGCAGCGGCTCGCGCACGATCAGTTTCAGGCCATCCAGTACGCTGCCGCCCATCGGCTGCTCGCCGGACACCAGCCGCTGCTCCCGTTCGCGCAGCACCGCCCAGTGCCGCAGCCGCCAGATGCTCAACAGGCAGATGGCGAGGAAACCGGCCGAGACCAGCATCAGGTTGGCGATGCCCACGCGTTGCACCAGCGCACTGGTGATGATCGGGCCGAGGAAGGCCCCGATGGTGCCTGCCGCGCCGATGTAGCCGTAGAAGGCGCGTGCCTGCGCGTTGGAGAACACGTCGGCCATGAAGCTCCAGAACACCGCCACCGCGAACAGGTTGAAGACCGTGATCCAGAAGAAGAACGCCATGCCGCGGCCCGGCACGCCGCTGTCGAACATGACATAGAAGCCCAGCAGGGTAACGATGAAGAAGCCATACACCGCGGGCAGGAACACGCGGCGCGGGAAGCGGCTGACCAGCCAGCCGTAGACCGGCTGCAGCACCAGCATGATCACGAACACGCAGGAGAACAGGAACTGCAGGACGAAATCCTTCAATGCGATGCCATGGCTCTCGAACCAGGCAATCAGCACGGGCGGAAACACCGTTTCCAGGTCGGCGGAAGCGGCCATCGCCTCGCGCACCGGGCGCAGTACGTAGTAGCCGCTGAGCAGGCAGAAGAAGTACAGGAACGACCACCATAGCGCCGGCGACTCGCGCAGCGCCATCGTCAGTCCGCGCAGTGCCCCCTTGCCCGGTGCCGCGCTCACACAGCGGCCCTCGCCCGCAGACGGCGGTTGGACAGCGGCATGGCAGGCTCCGGGGGGCAGTGAAGCGCGTACGTTAGCCAATGCACCGCAACAGCGCCAGCGTGCCCCGTCCTGGCGCCTGCGACGGCGCAGGACGCAGCCCGGCGGCGACACGTTCCGACACACTTTCGGGGCGTCAAAATTCCAACTTTTTCAACGAGATGCGCATTCATCTTCGCTTTGTTTGTGCACAGAGGAAAAGCGGCGCTAGAATCGCCATCAGCAGTCGCGCACGGGTCCAACCGATGAAAAAGAACAGCCTGCGTCGTCCGATCCGTTCGGCGGCCACCGGTTTGCTGGGCATGTTGATGCCCGTTGCCTTGTCCACCACCGCGCAGACCCCGCCGGCGTTGCCACCGATGCCGGCCAACATTGAATCGGCCGCCACCAGCGCCGTGCCGCACACCCAGCCAGCGGCCTACCGCACCGGGCTGGTGCCGCATGTGCAGGCGCCGGCCCCCGGCTTCAACGTCGCCAACATCGAGTCGATGGCGCAGCAGCTCACCTATGGCGAGCGCGTGCCGGGCATGGCGGTGGCGATCGTGCAGGGCGGCCGCATCCTCAGCGCGCGCGGCTATGGCGTCACCGACGTCAACAATCCGCAGCCGGTCGATGCGCACACCGTGTTCCGCCTGGCCTCGCTGTCGAAGGCGTTCGCCGGCACCATGGCCGGCCTGCTGGTCAACGACGGTACGCTGCGCTGGGACAGCAAGGTCACCGACTACGTGCCGGGCTTCCGCCTGAGCTCGCCGGAAGCAACCGATCGGCTGACCGTGGCCGATGTGCTCAGCCACCGCGTCGGCCTGCCCTACAACGCCTATGACCGCGATATCGAAGGCAACGCCGAGTACTACGCGCTGACCCAGAAGCTGGCCAACACCAGCCTCAAGTGCCTGCCGGGCGACTGCTACGCCTACCAGAACGTGGCCTTCAGCCTGATCGGCGACGTCGTCTATGCCGCGTCCGGCAGCTTTTACGAGCAGTCGGTGGAGCGCCGCATCTTCAAGCCGCTGGGCATGAACGATGCCAGCCTGGGCCTGGCCGGCATCCAGGCCAGCTCGCGCTGGGCGCGTCCGCACGTGCGCAGCCGCAATGGCTGGGTCTCGCTGACGCCGAAGCCGACCTACTACCGCGTGGCGCCGGCGGCGGGCGTCAATGCCAGCGCCAGTGACATGGCGCAGTGGCTGCTGGCCCATACCGGCCATCGCCCCGACGTGCTGCCGGCCCCGCTGCTGGCCACGCTGCATTCGAGCCTGATCAACACCCCGGGCGAAATGCGTTCGGGGTGGCGTCGCGAGCGCCTGCACTCGGCGGGCTACGCCCTGGGATGGCGCACGTTCGACTACGCCGGCCACGACGTGGTGTTCCATGCCGGCGCCGTGCAGGGCTATCGCGGCCTGGTCGCGCTGGTGCCGGAACGCGACCTCGGCATCGCCATCCTCTGGAATGGCGAAAGCGGCCTGCCCAGCGGCCTGCTGCCGACCGTGCTCGACTCCGCGCTGGGCCTGCCGGCGCAGCGCTGGCTGGACGTGGACACCGACTTTGGCAGCGACAACCTGATGGCCGAGGGTGCGAGCCCGGCGCAGCAGGACAAGCGCAAGGGCAAGGGTGCCTCCGGCAATCGCGCGGTCGCCTCGCCGCGCTGATCGGGCGGGCTCGACCGTGAGCCTGAAGGGCGGCCTGCGGGCCGCCCTTTTTTGTTGTTGTGTTGAGCCGAGCCACGCTCGGCCGAGCGGCATCGTGGTGAAAAACAACCGAGCGGGGTTCGGCGCTGCAGCTCCGCAGCGCTAGTGCGCAAAGTAGTGCATGCCACCGTCCACCGGGATCACCGCACCGGTGATGTAGCCAGCCAGCGGCGAGGCCAGGAACGCCACCAGCGGCGCCACTTCCTCCGGCTCTCCGAAGCGTCCGATGGGGATGTTGCGCGCAGTGAACTCGCGCCGGCTGGCTTCGGTGGGATGCAGGCGATCGAGGATCTGCGCGCTGTTGATACGCCCCGGCGCGATCGCATTCACCGTGATGCCCTGCCCAGCCAGCTCCGATGCCAGCCCCTTGCTCCACAGATGCAGTGCCGCCTTCGCCGCGGTAGCGGCATTGAGCGCGCGTGGCTCCATCGAACCGCTGAAGTTGATCACCCGCCCCCATCGGCGCGCCTGCATGTCCGGCAACAGTGCCTGGGTCAGCCGTCGCGCAGCGGAGAAGTTCAGGGCGATCGCCTCGTCCCATACCTCGTCAGCGGCGTCCACCGTGGTCGGACGCGAGCCTCCCGCCGCATTGACCAGGATGTCGATGCGCTGCAACGCGGCCCGCGATGCCTGTGCGACATGCAGGACGTCCTCGGCAACGGTGAGATCGCCGGCCACGACGACCGGTGCTGCGCCGCCGTCGGCTTCGATCCGTGCCGCCAATGTCAGCAGCGGTTCCTGGCGCCGCGACGTGATGGCGACGTGCACGCCCTGCGCCGCCAGCTGCCTGGCGACGGCGGCACCGATGCCGCTGGCCGCGCCCGTCACCAGTGCGGTACGGCCTGCAAGATTCAAGTCCATGGGGGGTCTCCTGTCAGTGGGGCCGGTGCATCCGGCCGGTGCAGGACAGGCTGTACGATCACCCCTGATTGATAAACTCCGCGCAGGTTTCAGCATTCAACACCCGGGGTGTCAGATGAACCTGCTGGAAAGCATGCAGGTCTACGTGCTGATCGTGGACAAGGGCAGCCTCAGTGCGGCCGCGGCGGCGATGGAGATCTCCGCGACGATGGCGGGCAAGCACCTGCGTGCGCTGGAAGCCCGGCTGGGGATGCAGCTGTTGAGCCGTACCACCCGGCGCCAGCACATGACGCCATTCGGCGAGGACTACTACACGCGCTGCAAGGAGATCCTGCGCCTGGTGGAGGAAACCGACGCGCAGGCGCAGCACCAGCAGCTCTCACCGGCGGGCACGCTGCGCATCAGTGCACCGGTGATCTTCGGTACACACGCGCTGGTACCGGCGCTGGCCGAGTACATGGCGCGTCATCCGGATGTCCGGGTCGAAGCCACGCTGACCGATCGTGTGGTCGACCTGGCCGAAGAGGGCTTCGAGGCGGCGCTGCGCATTGGAACGCTGGCCGACAGCAGCGTGCTGGTTGCGCGTGCGCTGGCGCCCTATCGCCTGATGATGTGCGCCTCGCCCGCGTACCTGGCCCGGCATGGCACGCCACACAGCGTGCAGGCGCTTGCCCGGCACCAGTGCCTGTCGTTCGAACCGAGCGCGCTGGCACAGTGGCTGCAGGGCGATGCTGGCGGGCTCGACCGCGTTCCCGACGGGCGGCTGCAGATCAACAATGGCGAAGCGCTGCGTTCGGCGGCGCTGCATGGCCTGGGCATCGTCCTGCAATCGACGCTGCTGCTGGGCGCCGATGTCGACGCCGGACGCCTGGTGCAGCTGTTCCCCGAACACGGCCAGGCCGGTCGGCCGATGCACGTGGTCTACGCCCACGACCGTTACCGTTCGACCCGCCTGCGCAGCTTCCTGGATTTCCTGGTGGAGCGCTTTCCACCGGCGCCGCACCGATAACGTCGACCGTCTGAAAAGCCGTCGGGCATGGCTTGACGCTACAGGCGGCCCCATAAAAAAACCCCCTCCCCGCTGGGCAGCCAGGGAAGGGGTTTCAGGATGCGGCTATCGGGAAGTACTTAGATCAGCGGCGCCGGGGTTGCCGGCAGAGCGACCGGAGCGGCCTTCTTCTTGCGGGCGGCCGGCTTGCGCTTGGCAACCTTCTTCGCCGCCTTCTTCGGGGCAGCCTTCTTGGTGGCCTTCTTCGCGGTCTTCTTCACTGCCTTCTTGGCGGTCTTCTTGACGGCCTTCTTGGCAGTGGCCTTCTTCGCGACCTTCTTGGCAGGCTTGCGGGCCGTTGCCTTCTTGGCGGTCTTCTTGGTGGCCTTCTTGGCTACCTTCTTCGCGGCCTTCTTGGCAGTGGACTTCTTGGCGACCTTCTTTGCCGCCTTCTTCACTGCCTTCTTCGCAGTGGCCTTCTTGGCGACCTTCTTCGCCGCCTTCTTCACTGCCTTCTTGGCGGTCGACTTCTTCGCGACCTTCTTCACTGCCTTCTTGGCAGCGGCCTTCTTCGCGACCTTCTTCACCGCCTTCTTGGCGGCGGGCTTTTTCTTCGCAGCTTTCTTGGTTGCCATGGGATGGCTCCTCGTCAGTGATAGGGAGTTGAAACGCCCAGGTGGATCAAACCCGCGGATGCTGCGTGCGGGGACCGCCGGCGCGTCAGGCGCGCCGTTACGGATGCGGCAATGCCCGCCTCGATCGGCGGAGCGGGCACTGGAACGGAAGGTGCCTTGCATTTCTCCGGGGGAAGCGGGGCCGTGTCCACCGTCATCAGGGTCGCGGTGGTCTTGAGGGGGCTGCTTCGCATCGGACGATTGATTCTGCGCACTCGGTTGGGCAGGCAAGGTCTGCTGAGGCGAAACCTAATCACGGTTTTTTTTACTGTCAACAACCCCCGCGAAAAATTTTCACATCCGCGCCATCCCGGACACCGCCTGCGCCGCCGGCACGCACGGCCTGCAATGGCGGTTGACGCGCTGACCACGTGCGCCGCAGCGACCAACGCCAATGCACACGTTGAACAAAAACCACTTGAAATAAGCACTCCGCGCAATCATGCGCAGTGCCGCCGCGCGCGTGCGCGTGCTTCGCCGATGGTTCCTGGCACCGCCGCCACCGCCAGCACAACGGGGCCGCAACGGGGGGCGAAAAGTTTTCACATCCGACTGCGTCGGAGCGGGGCGGAAACGTGGATTTGCGCAAAACTGCGCACGCCTGTCGGCACCGTTCGTCTGTCTGCTGATGCCGCGCCGAGGGCGCGCAGCGAACCGGCCGGCATGAGTCCGATGCGGTCGTCAAAACAAAAACGGCCACCCGAAGGTGGCCGTTCCAGAACCCGGAGGCGACGACTCAGTGGTCGTCGTTCTCCAGGGCTTCGGCGTACGCGTCCGGATCGAGCAGGTCGTTGATCTCTTCGGCGTTGGTCAGTTCGACCACGAACATCCAGCCTTCGCCGTAGGCATCTTCGTTGATGGTTTCCGGCTTGTCGGACAGCGCCGCGTTGACCTCGACGACCTTGCCGCTGACCGGGCTGTAGACGTCCGAGGCGGCCTTCACCGACTCGACGACGGCGATCTGCTCGCCGGCCTTGGCGTCGGCGCCGACTTCCGGCAGTTCGACGTAGACCAGGTCACCCAGCAGGCCCTGGGCGTGGTCGGAAATACCGACGGTGACGCGGCCATTGCCTTCGACACGGGCCCACTCATGGGACTTGAGGAACTTGAGGTCGCCGGGGATCTCGCTCATGGGACTGCTCCAGAGATATGCAGGGGGTGGAAAAAACGGGGCTAGTGTAACCAACCGGCCGCCACTGCTGTCAGTGACGACCGGCATGTCCGGATCAGGCGTCGGCGAGCACGCCGGGCTGGGCCTGGCCTTCGCGCACGAACGGGAACTTGACCACGCGCACCGGCACCTGCCGACCGCGGATATCGACGGTGACCTCGCCGAGCTCACCGGCCGGCACACGGGCGAAGGCGATGCCCTTGGCCAGGGTCGGCGAGAAGGTGCCGGACAGGATCTCGCCCTGGCCACTGGCCGTGGTCACCGCCTGGCCGTGGCGCAGCACGCCCTTCTCGTCCATCACCAGACCGATCATCTGGCGCGCGGTGCCGGCGGCCTTCTGCGCCTCCAGCACGTCGCGGCCGATGAAGTCGCGGCCTTCGTCCAGCGACACGGTCCAGGCCAGCGCCGCTTCATACGGGCTGATCTCTTCATCCATGTCCTGGCCGTACAGGTTCATGCCGGCTTCCAGGCGAAGGGTGTCGCGCGCGCCGAGGCCAGCCGGCTTCACCCCTGCCGCCAGCAGGCGGTTCCAGAACGCGACCACGGCATCCTGCGGCAACAGGATCTCGAAACCATCTTCACCGGTGTAGCCGGTGCGCGCGACGAACAGCTCGACGCCATCATCGGACTGCGCCTGCAGGGCGGCGAAACGCCCCAGCTTGGTCAACGCGGCACGGTCGGCTTCGCGGGCCAGGCCGATCACGATGTCGCGCGCCTTCGGGCCCTGCACGGCGAGGATCGCCAGGTCCGGACGCTGCTCGACCGAAACGCCGAACGGCGCGGCCTGCTCGCGCAGCCACGCCAGATCCTTCTCGCGGGTGGATGCGTTGACCACCATGCGGAAGAAATCTTCGTCCAGGTAATAGACGATCAGATCGTCGATGACACCGCCGCGCGGATTCAGCATGCACGAGTACAGCGCCTTGCCGGTCACCTTCAGCTTGTCGATCGAGTTGGCCAGCAGGCGACGCAGGAACGGCTTGACCTGGTCACCGCGCAGATCGACCACGGTCATGTGGCTGACGTCGAACACGCCGGCGTCGCGACGCACCAGATGATGCTCGTCCAGCTGCGAGCCGTAGTGGATGGGCATGTCCCAACCCCCGAAATCGACCATCTTGGCGCCGAGGGCGCGGTGGGTATCGTTGAGCAGCGTCTTCTGGGTCATGACCGGGTCCGGCAGCAGAGGAAACAAGAATCCCCATTATCCCAGATCGGTCGCCCGCAGGCGTGCCGCAGCGCAGCGCCGGAGCGCAAGCGCCGAGCCCACGCCCGGCGCCCGCACGAAGCGGCCCGGCTCTACAAGGAGCGGCCCGCAGCCTCGACCTGCAGCGTGCTGCCCTGCACCGCCACCACCCGCACCCACGTACCCGCCGGCAGCTCCGGGCCGCTCACCGGCCAGGACGCATCGTCGATGCTGACCCGTCCCTGGCCATCGACGATACCCTGCTGCAGTACCACCTCCCGGCCGACCAGCTGCTCGGCGCGGCGGTTGAGCAACGGCGCATCGCTGGGCCGTGCCCGCGGCCGTCCCCAGCGCCGGTAGCACTGGATCGACACCACGCTCAGCAGGACGAAGGCGATCACCTGCCACAACAGCGGAATGTCGCTGAATACCGCAACCAGCACGAACACGGCGGCCGCGCCAATGCCGATCCACAGCATGAACGCACCCGGCGCCAGCGCTTCGGCCGCGAACAGCAGCAGCGCCAACGCGCCCCAACCGACGACTTCCCAGCGCATGTCAGCCTCCGAGCGGCGGCGGCCGCTTGCCCGCGGCCTTGTTGTCCTGGCTGGCCAGCGCCTGCTTTGCCAGTTCGGCCACGCCTGCGATCGATCCGATCACCCCGCTGGCCTCCATCGGCATCAGCACCAGCTTCTGGTTCGGCGAACTGGCCAGTTCCTTGAACGCTTCCACGTACTTCTGCGCGACAAAGTAGTTGATCGCCTGCACGTCACCCTCGGCGATCGCCGCCGACACCACCTTGGTGGCCATCGCTTCGGCCTCGGCCAGGCGTTCGCGCGCCTCGGCATCGCGGAACGCGGCTTCGCGACGGCCCTCGGCCTCCAGGACGGTGGCCTGCTTTTCGCCATCGGCGCGCAGGATCTCCGACTGGCGTGAACCCTCTGCCTCGAGGATCTGCGCGCGCTTTTCGCGCTCGGCCTTCATCTGCCGCGCCATCGCGTCCAGCAG
Source organism: Stenotrophomonas sp. PI_27 (assembly GCF_027854495.1). Lineage (NCBI taxonomy): Bacteria > Pseudomonadati > Pseudomonadota > Gammaproteobacteria > Lysobacterales > Lysobacteraceae > Stenotrophomonas > Stenotrophomonas sp. PI_27. Next base: position 144,521 of record NZ_JAJNOF010000007.1, on the reverse strand, counting down.
ATCGCGCGGCGGCTGGATGTCGCGGATCTCGATGCGGTTGACCTTCACGCCCCAGGGATTGGTGGCATGGTCGACCACGCTCAGCAGCTGGGCATTGATGACCTCGCGCTGGCTGAGCGATTCATCCAGGTCCATCGAACCGATCACGGTACGGATGTTGGTCTGCACCAAGGCGATCATCGCCACTTCCAGGTTGGCCACCTCGTAGGCGGCCTTGGCCGCATCCAGGACCTGGAAGAACACCACGCCGTCCACGCGCACGGCGGCGTTGTCCTTGGTGATCACTTCCTGGCTGGGCACATCCAGCACCTGCTCCATCATGTTCACCTTGCGTCCCACGCCGTACACGATCGGGATCAGGAAGTGCAGGCCGGGGCTCATGGTGTGCGTGTACCGCCCGAAGCGCTCGACGGTCCATTCGTAGCCCTGCGGTACCATCCGTACCGCCTTGAACAGGATGACCACGGCCACGAAAGCCAGTACCGCGGTAAAAAACATGGTCGGGAACATCTCGCTTTCCTTATCTGTGACGTCCAGGCCCCAGCATAGCGCGTGAAGGCCACATTCACAGAGGAACTACCAGGGCACGCGCCCGCGCAGGATGTCGGCGAACATCATCCAGTCGCCCATGAACGAGTACAGCGGGTGCTGGAATGTCGCCGGGCGGTTCTTCTCGAAAAAGAAGTGACCGACCCAGGCGAAGCCGTAACCGCAGAACAGGGCGGCAAGCATGAGGATGGCTTGCCCGCGCAGGATTGCCGCCGCAACCAGCAGCAGCACCCCGCAGCTGCCGATGAAGTGCAGGCGGCGCGACACCGGGTGGCGATGCTCGCTGAGGTAGAACGGATAGAACTCGCGGAAGCTGGCGAAGCGGGACATGCGCGTGCTCCGGGAACCAGGGTCGTCGCCATCATGCACCATCGCCGACCTTGTGGCGCCGAGCCATGCCCGGCTTGCGCGCGCCAGCACGGTCGGCAGGAAGCGCAGCCACGCATGGCCCGGCGCTACCCTGATGAGGTGCGCGGCCCGAACATGATCACCGCCATGCCGGCCAGGCACAGCGCAGCGCCCAGCAGGTCCCAGCGGCTGGGGCGGATGCCGTCGACCAACCACAACCAGAACAGCGCGGTGCCGATGTACACGCCACCGTAGGCCGCATAGACCCGCCCACTGGCGGTCGGGTGCAGCGTCAACAGCCACGCGAACAGGGCCAGGCTGGCCGCGGCCGGCAACAGCAACCAGACGCTGCCGCCCTTGCGCAGCCATACCCAGGGCAGGTAGCAGCCGACGATCTCGGCCAGCGCGGTCAGCAGGAACAGGCCCAGCGTCTTCACGCTTTCTCCGCCGCCTTGGCCTGCTGCCACAGCGCTTCCTGCGCATCCAGGTCCAGTGCGGGCAATGCGCTGCCCTGTGCTTCGGCCTGCGCCTCCATCGCACGGAAACGGCGCTCGAACTTGTGGTTGGCGCCGCGCAGGGCGGCGCCCAGGTCGACATCGGCATGGCGTGCCAGGTTCGCGCAGACGAACAGCAGGTCGCCGAGCTCTTCCTGCAGCCGCGCCTTGTTGCCCGCGATATCGCCGCGCTCGAACTCCTCCCGCAGCTCCTGCAGCTCCTCGGCCGCCTTGTCCAGCACCGGCAGCGGACCTGGCCAGTCGAAACCGACCTTGGCCGCGCGCGACTGCAGCTTCACCGCACGTTGCCACTCCGGCAGGCCGCGCGAGATGCCGGCCAGTGCGGAGGTGTCCTGCTCGCCCTTGGCGGCACGCTCGGCGCGCTTGATCGCCTCCCAGTTGCGCATCACCCCATCGGCATCGTCGACGCTGACATCGGCGAACACGTGCGGGTGGCGGCGCTGCATCTTGTCGCTGATCGCGCGGGCGACGTCGGCGAAGCCGAACGCGTCCTGCTCCTCGGCCATGCGCGCATGGAACACCACCTGCAGCAGCAGGTCGCCGAGCTCGTCGCAGAGATCGTCGAGGTCGCCGCGGTCGATCGCATCGGCCACCTCGTAGGCTTCCTCGATGGTGTACGGGGCAATGGTCGAGAAGTCCTGCTCCAGGTCCCACGGGCAACCTCCCTGCGGGTCGCGCAGGCGCGCCATGATGACCAGCAGGCGTTGCAGTTGATGGCTTGCCTCGCTGCCGGTGGCAGGGGTGTCGTGCGCGCTCATGCGGCCTCCAGGAATCAGTCGGACAACCAGTCCCGCCACGGCAGGCTGGTATCACCAAGGGCGATGAAATCGCCGTTCAACAGGGTTTCGCGGCGGTTGTAGCGGAACGGCTTGCCGGTCGCCGCCGACAGCACCGCACCACCAGCGGCGTGCAGCACGCACTGGCCGGCTGCGGTATCCCATTCAGAGGTCGGGCCGAGCCGCGGGTAGACATCCAGGCCGCCTTCGGCGATCCGGCAGAACTTCAGCGACGAGCCCTGCGCGATGGTCTCGATGCGGCCCATGCGCGCCAGCAGCGCCTCGGTTTCCGGCGAACGGTGCGAGCGGCTGGCGGCAACGCGCAGCGGGGCGGTGGCCGGCGCGCGGGTACGCAGCACGGTGTCGTGCAGGCCCTGCCGCCGGTAGGCCAGCTCGCCACGCATGGCATGCCAGACGATGCCGGTGACCGGCGCCAGCACCACGCCGAAGGCCGGCGCGCCCTGGTAGATCAGCGCGATGTTGACGCTGAACTCGCCATTGCGCTTGACGAATTCACGGGTGCCGTCAAGCGGGTCCACCAGCCAGTACGCGCCCCAGTGGCGCCGTTGTTCCCACCCCACCTGTGCCGATTCCTCGGACAGGATCGGCAGGTCCGGGGTCAGCTGGCGCAGGCCCAGTTCGATGACCTGGTTGGCGGCCAGGTCGGCAGCGGTGACCGGGCTGTCGTCGTCCTTGATCTGCACCTCGAAGCCATCGGCGTACACCTGCATGATGGCCTGTCCGGCTTCCTGGGCGATGGCGATGGCGGTCTCGCGCAGGTCCGTGGTCAGCTTGATCATCGCGTTCCCTGCAGCCACTGGCGGGCAATGAACAGCGCCGCCAGCGAGCGTCCCTCGGAGAAGTCCTCGCGCAGCATCAGCCGGTCCAGATCGGCCAGCTTCCACGGCACCACTTCCAGTTCTTCCGGCTCGTCGCCGGCCAGCTTTTCCGGGTACAGGTCGCGCGCCACCACCAGCCACGACTGGTGGCTCATGTAGGTCGGGGCCAGGGTCATCGCGCGCAGCACGTCGACCCGGCGCGCACCATAACCGGCCTCTTCCTTCAGTTCGCGGTCGGCGGCCTGCTCGGGGGTCTCGCCGGCGTCGATCCGGCCCTTGACCAGCCCCAGCTCGTAGCGGTGCATGCCAGCGGCGTATTCACGTACCAGCAGCACGGTTTCGTCGTCGAGCATCGGCACCACCACCACCGCCCCATGCCCACGGCTGACCAGCCGCTCGAAGCGGCGGCGTTCGCCGTTGGAGAACTCCAGGTCCAGATGCTGGCGCTGGAAGGGGCCGTTCTCCTCATCGGTGATCCGATGGATGATCGGCAAGCGACGGCCGGCACGGTCATCGTTCATGCGGGATCTCCGCGGCGACCGGCGGCTGTGCCGGGGCCGATAGAATGTGCAGGCAGCAACATGTTCATGAGCCCGAAATGCTAGCAGACCCAACCCCTTCCCCGCTGGCCAGCCATTGGCGGCAGCGCGACCTGCAGGTGCTGTGGCACCCGTGCACGCAGATGCGTGAGCATCCGGACACCCTGCCCCTGGTGCCGATCGCCCGTGGCGAAGGGGCCTGGCTGATCGACCACGATGGCAACCGCTACCTGGACGCGGTCAGCAGCTGGTGGACCAACCTGTTCGGCCACGCCGAGCCGCGCATCGGGGGCGCCATCGCCGCCCAGGCCGGGCAACTGGAACAGGTGATGCTGGCAGGCTTCGGCCACGAGCCGGCCATTACCCTGGCCGAACGCCTGCTGGCACTCGCGCCACGCCAGGCCGGCCGTGCACCGCTGGCCAAGGTGTTCTACGCCGACAACGGTTCGGCCGGCGTGGAAGTGGCGCTGAAGATGGCCTTCCAGTACTTCCAGAATCGCGGAGAGTCCCAGCGCACCCGCTTCATCGCGCTCGAGAACGGCTACCACGGCGAAACCCTGGGCGCGTTGGCGCTGGGTGACATCCCGCTGTATCGCCGGGTCTATGCGCCGCTGCTGGCCGAAGGCCTGTTCGCCCCCTCGCCCGATGCCTACCTGGCCGAACCGGGCCAGAGCGCGGCCGATCGTGCGCGGCAGGCCGCCGATGGCCTGGCCACGCTGTTCGACCAGCACCGGGGAGAAGTCTGCGCGGTGGTGCTGGAGCCACGGCTGCAGTGTGCCGGTGGCATGCGCATGCATGATCCGGTCTACCTGCAGCGCGTGCGCGAACTGTGCGACGCGCACGGCGCGTTCATGATCGCCGACGAGATCGCCACCGGCTTCGGCCGCACCGGCACCCTGTTCGCCTGTGAGCAGGCCGGGGTGATGCCGGACCTGATGTGCCTGTCCAAGGGCCTGACCGGCGGCTTCCTGCCGCTGGCCGCAGTGCTGGCCACCCAGGCGCTGTACGACGCCTTCCTTGACGACACGCGCGAGCGTGCGTTCCTGCATTCGCACAGCTACACCGGCAACCCGTTGGCCTGCGCAGCCGCACTGGCGACGCTGGACATCTTCCGCGACGACGATGTGATCGCCCGCAACCGCGGCATCGCTTCGGTGATGGGCACCCTGGCGGCTCCTTTCAGCGACCATCCGCACGTGGCCGACGTGCGCCAGGCGGGGATGGTGGTCGCCTTCGAACTGTCGCGTGACGGCAACCGGCGCACGCCGTTCGACCCGGCCCTGCGGCTGGGCCTGCACGCGTACAAGGCCGCGCTGAAACGTGGCGTGGTGCTGCGCCCGCTGGGCGACGTGCTGTACTGGATGCCACCCTATTGCGTGGACGACGAACAACTGGAGCTGCTGGCGCATGCGACGCTGGCAGCCATCGACGAGGCGATTGCATGCGCGTGACCCGCTGCCCCATCGACCTGGCGCTGCACAGCGGCCAGACCGTGACCCTGCCGGAAGAGACGGCCAACCACCTGGTGCGGGTGATGCGCCTGCGCGAGGGAGATACCTGCGTACTGTTCAATGGCGACGGCCATGACTACAGCGCGACGCTGACCGTGGCCGGCAAGCGCGAGGTCCAGGCCCGCATCGACGCGGTGCAGGCCGTCGACAACGAATCGCCGCTGGCCATCACCCTGCTGCAGGGCATCGCCCGCGGCGAGAAGATGGACCTGATCCTGCAGAAGGCCACCGAACTGGGCGTGGCGGCGATCATTCCGGTCAACGCCGAGCGGACCGAGGTGAAGCTGGATGCGGCACGGGCCGAGAAGCGCGTGGCGCACTGGAACAACGTGGTGACGTCGGCCTGTGGCCAGTCCGGGCGTGCACGCATCCCGCGGGTGGGTTCGCCGCTGTCGCTGGCCCAGGCCGCCACGGCGCTGCCGGCCGATACGCTGCGCCTGACCCTGGACCCACTGGGCGCGCATCGGCTGTCGACGCTGCAGGCTGCGCCGGCAGGCGGCATCGTGATCGCGATCGGCCCGGAGGGCGGCTGGTCACCCCGTGATCGCGATCAACTGGCTGCGGCCGGCTTCCAGGGGCTGCAGCTGGGCCCGCGGATCCTGCGCACGGAAACGGCCGGGCTGGCCGCGATTGCCGCATTGCAGGCGCGGTTGGGCGACCTGGGGTAAGGCAGATTTGTGGTAGTGCCGACCGCTGGCCGGCATCCACGGGATCATGAGGTTGACGGCCAGCGGCCGGCACTACCAGCTACCCGACCGGCGGATTACCGATCAGGCCGCCAGCGAATGTCGACGCAGGAAGCCGCTCCCGCTGGCGGCATCGTGATTGCAAGCGGCAGGGTTCCAGGGGCTGCACCTGGGGCCGCGGATCCTGCGCACGGAAACGGCCGGACTGGCCGCGATTGCGGCGTTGCAGGCGCGGTTGGGCGATCTGGGCTAAGGCTTCGTGGTAGTGCCGGCCGCTGGCCGGCATCCACGGGATCATGGGGTTGCCGGCCAGCGGCCGGCACTACCGGGAACCCGACCGGCGGATTGCCGATCAGGCCGCCAGCGAATGTCGACGCTGGAAGCCGCTCCCGCTGGCGGCATCGTGATTGCAAGCGGCCGGCTTCCAGGGGCTGCAGCTGGGCCCGCGGATCCTGCGCACGGAAACGGCCGGGCTGGCCGCGATTGCCGCATTGCAGGCGCGGTTGGGCGACCTGGGGTAAGGCAGATTCGTGGTGGTGCCGACCGCTGGCCGGCATCCATGGGAACATGACGTTGCCGGCCAGCGGCCGGCACTACCGGGAACCCGACCGGCGGGTTCCCGATCAGGCCGCCAGCGAATCCAGCGCCGCTTCCAGGGCATCCAGGTTCGGCAGCAGGGCGCTCTGCTCACCCAGCAGTACGCGCATGTGCACGGTCTGCGGCAGGGTTTCCTCGGAGGCGTCGGCCAGCAGGCCATCGCGTGGCACCGAGATCAGCTGCGGGAAGTTCTGCGTCAGCAGCGCGTAGTACGGGCGCTGCGCGTTGCCGCTGAGGGACTTCAGCACCACCACCTTGTTGTGGCCGGCCACCACCTCTTCGCCCAGCCCCGAAAGCCGCGCGAACGACACCAGCGGCACCTGCCAGCCATGCCAGCCGATCTCGCCGACCAGCCAGCGCGGCGCCTCGGACACCGGCTGCACCGGCACCCGCGACATCATTTCGGCCACGGTGGCATTGGGCAGCAGCACGCGCTCGTTGCCGGCCTGGATCAGGACGCCGCGGATTTCGTCATTGCTGGCGTAGCTCATGGTGCCTCTCCGTTCTCTTGCTGTTCGCCCCAGCGCGCGGCAATCGCCTGCGCCAGTTCCTGCGGCTCGCCGGCCACCATGCCGGCAGCGACCACTGCGGTGGCCGCAGCCGGGTCATAGCAGCCCTCGCCCACCTGCCCGGCCACCCATGCACCGGCGGCCGCCAGATCCAGTGCCGGACCGACGTGGGCCAGGTCGGCACCACTGAGCAGCACCAGCGCGGTGTGCCCTGCCGGCAGCGAAGCGAGCGAAATGCCCTGGGCATCGCTCTGGAAATGCAGGCCATCACCGGCCGCGCGTACGCCGATGTCATCGGCCAGCACGTGCACCTCGCCCGGTACGGCGCGCTGGCCAGCCTCGGCCAGCTGCACCGGCAGAGGCGAAACGCGCGACATCTGCTTGACCAGGTTGCCGTAGCGGCCACCGTCCAGGCGCATGTGCACCAGTACCGGGACGCTCAGCGATGCAGGCAGCGCGCCGAGCAGGCGACGCAGTGCATCCGGCCCGCCAATGCCGGCCAACACCAGCAGCGAGGCGGCCCGCGCACCGACCGGTGCCGCGGCGTCCAGGTCGACCAGGCTCAAATGATCGGTATCAAAGGCCGGCTGCGTCGCGGCCACGGGCGCCGCCACGGCGGCCGGTGCCGGGGACTCGCTGGATTCGTCGACCAGCGACCAGGCGGTGTGATCGAACGAAACCGGTGGTGCCGCGGGCGCCGCCGGCTCGGCCAGCGGCGGCGGATCCAGCGGCGACGGCACGACCGGCTGCAGCGCCGCCAGGGCCTGTTCGAGCGCGATCGGCTCGTGCAGGTGCGTCGGCGGCGAATACAGGCCGTCGGCCGGGACGTCATCGGCCCAGCTCAGCGCCTGTTCGAGGTGCGGCTGCAGGGCTTCTTCCTGTGGCGCCGGCGCGGGCGCCGGATGGCCGGGCTCCAGCTGCAGGCCCGGTTCGTCCTCGGCACCCGGCGGCAACACCTGCTGGTGTCCGTGCAGCTTGGCGGCCAGATGCCGGCCCCAACGCTGGGCCTCCCAGCCATCGCGGCGTGCGGCCAGCTCGGCTTCATCGAACACCAGGGTCAGCCCGGGGGCGGAGAGGACGGCTTCCAGGCGTTCCAGCGCGTCCTCGATCGCCGCTTCCAGCGCGATCACCACGAACTGCGGGTCCGCAGCCTGCAGGACCTGTGGCTCCAGGCCGTTCGGATCATCTTCCAGGACCAGCTGCACATCCGCATGCGACAGCGCTTCGCGCAGGCGCTCACGCGCCGCGCCGGGGCGCGCCAGCAGGGCAACGGCCGGGGCCGGATGGGCTTCACTCACGGACACGGGCGATCCCCAGCAGGTCGTACACGTTACGCATCAGGTCCAGTTCCTGGTACGGCTTGCCCAGGTAACGCTGGACACCGATCTCGAAGGCGCGCTGGCGGTGCTTGTCGCCGCTGCGCGAGGTGATCATCACGATCGGCACATCCTTGTAGCGCGGGTCGGCACGCATCGCGGTGGCCAGCTCGTAGCCGTCCATGCGCGGCATCTCGATATCCAGCAGCATCAGGTCCGGCACGCGCTCTTCCAGCCGCTCCAGTGCTTCCACGCCATCGCGGGCGACGCTGACTTCGAAGTTGTGCCGTTCGAGGATGCGACCGGTCACCTTGCGCATGGTCAGCGAATCATCGACCACCATCACCAGCGGCACCTGGCGTTCGTCACGCGGCGCATTGGCCAGCACCGGTGCGGTCGGATTGGCCAGGAAGCGGCGCACCAGCGGCGCGACGTCCAGGATCACCACCACGCGGCCATCGCCGGTGATGGTGGCACCGTAGATGCCCGGTACCGAGGCGATCTGCAGGCCGACTGGCTTGACCACGATTTCGCGGTTGCCCAGCACCTGGTCGATCGCCACGGCCGCGCGCAGGTCACCGGCGCGGACCAGCAACAGCGGCACCTGGTCCTGCCCATCCGCCCGCGCCGGGGCCTGCCCGACCAGGCTGCCCAGGTCATACAGCGGATAGTCTTCGCCGCTGTAGCGGTAGCTGCTGTCGGCGGCCTCGAAACGCTCGCGCGACAGGCGACCGATGCCACTGACCGAGGCCACCGGCACGGCAAAGGTGGTGTCGCCGATCTGCACGAACACCGCTTGGGTGACAGCCAGCGTCTGCGGCAGGCGCAGGGTGAAACGCACGCCCTGGCCGCGCACCGACTGGATGTCGACCGAGCCGCCGAGCTGGCGCACTTCATTGCGCACCACGTCCATGCCCACGCCGCGGCCGGCCAGCTGGCTGACCTGGTCGGCGGTGGAGAAGCCGGAGGCGAAGATCAGGTTGTCCAGGTCCTGCTCGCTGGGCTGCGCATCGGCTGCCAGCAGCCCGCGATCGATGGCGCGCCGGCGGATCGCTTCGCGATCCAGGCCCGCGCCGTCATCGGCCACTTCCAGCACGATTTCCGAGCCTTCGCGATGCAGGCGGATGGCGACCTCGCCCTCTTCCGGCTTGCCGGCGGCGCGACGCTGCTCGGGCGCTTCCAGGCCGTGGGCCACGGAGTTGCGCAGCATGTGCTCCAGCGGCGCGACCATGCGATCCAGCACGTTGCGGTCCAGTTCGCCGTGGGTGCCTTCCAGGGTCAGGTGCACCTGCTTGCCGGTGTCCATGCCGGACTGGCGGACCACGCGACGCAGGCGCGGCACCAGGCCGTCGAACGGCACCATGCGCGCGCGCATCAGGCCATCCTGCAGTTCGGAACTGACACGCGACTGCTGTTGCAGCAGCGAGTCGTACTGGCGCGACAGATCGTCGAGCACGCCCTGCAGGCCCCCGAGGTCGGCCGCCGATTCGTTCAGCGCCCGGCTCAGCTGCTGCAGGGTGGAGAAGCGGTCCAGTTCCAGCGGATCGAACTTCTGGTCGGCCTGGTCCTGCTCACGCTGGTAGCGGGCGACGATCTGCGCTTCGGTTTCCAGGTCCAGGCGGCGAAGCTGGTCGCGCAGACGCGCGTTGGTGCGCTCCAGTTCGCCCATGGCACCACGGAAGGCACCCAGCTGCTGTTCCAGCCGCGAACGGTAGATCGCCACTTCACCGGCATGGTTGACCAGGCGGTCGAGCAGATCCGCGCGCACGCGCACCTGTTCCTGCTGCGGGCGTGCCAGCGGATCTTCATCGACCCCGCCTTCGGCCGGCAGCGGCGCCGACAACGGCGCATCGAGCAGGGCCGGTGCCGGGACCGCGTCCGGTGCCTGCGCCGTTTCGGCAACAGTGGCTTCGTTCGCGGCTGCCGCTGCGGCTGCGGACGCCGCCGCAGCGGCGGCGATGTCGGTGGTGGTGCGCACTTCGAACGCGTCCAGCAGGTCCTGCGCCGGTTCCACCACGCGGTGGTCGCCGGTGCGGGTCAGCAGCTGGTGCAGGCGATCGAACCCGCGCTCCAGCAACTGCACATCGCGGCGTTCGATGTCGGTGCGACCGGCGGCAACGGCTTCCAGCAACGATTCGATGCTGTGGCCCAGATCGCCGATGGCATTGATGCCGGCCATGCGTGCACCACCCTTCAGGGTGTGCAGGTCACGCTGCAGGCCGGCCAGCACCTCGCGGTCCTGCGGCGCATCGCGCAGTTCGCTGATCAGGCCATCGCAATGGTCGAGCAGGTCCTTGCCTTCCTCGACGAAGATGTCGACCAGTTCGCGATCATAGACGCTGAAGTCAAGTGCATCGGCACTCTCTTCCGCCACCGTCGCGGCAGCAGCCTCGGCTGCCTCGGGTTCAGATGCAACGCCTTCGGCCGGATCGGCTTCCACGTCATCCAACGCGGTGACCGCCCCTGCGTTGCCGATGTCGGCGTGGCCTTCGGCCTGGCCCGGCGCGTCTTCCATTTCGAAGAAGCGCACCGGTTCGGCGGTGCCCGGCGCTGCGTCCGCGGCCGCCTGCTCGTTCACCGTCGCCGGGGACGGCTGATCGGCGCTCTCTCCTTCACCGATCGCCGCCTCCCCGCCGACGTCCGCATCCTCGGCAAAGGCTTCCGCCTCGCCCGGCGCGAGTTCGCTGGCCTGCAGGCCGAGCAGGGGCCATTGCCCGTCGTCGGCCAGGGGCTGCTCTTCGTCGATCACGTGCAGGCCGGCCTCGAGCGCGGCTTCCAGCGAGACCGGTTCTGCAAACCCCGGCGCAGCCATTTCATCCTGCAGGCTCGACAGCTCGCTGTCGAGTGGCAGTGCAACAGGCGTCTCGAACTCCACCGCGTCGGCGAGGTCTGCACGCTCCGGCGCTGCCCCATTCAGGTCAGGGGCGACGGATTCGACAGTCGTCGGATCTTCTTCCGCATCGCGGTCGTCGACCGGCAGCGCACTGGCGTCCAGGTAGGGCGACAGATCGTCGACGACGGTCAGCCCCGCCTCGTCGGACAACGGCGACACGCGCTCGGCCTCCGCCTCGACCTTATCCGCCGCGGCTTCCTGTGCCACCTCCGCGACCTGGATCGATTCACCCCCCGGCAGGCCCAGCTCGCCCTCGCCCGGCGCGGACGGCCATTCCGCATCGAAATAGCGCGACAGGTCGTCGCTGGCAGTCAACTCGCCCACCTCCAGCCCGGCCTCGACCGCCGCGTCGGCAACTGCGGTAGCCCCAGCATCGGTAGGCGCGTCGCGCTCCGGTGCCGATTCGGCAGGCGACAGCGACAGGGCATCGGTTTCGACGTCGACGGGCGCCGATGCGTCCGCCTCCGATTCCGCCGCCGGTCCGTCCTCCAGCGCCAGCTCGTCGTCGTCGGCTTCCAGGCCGACCATCGGCCAGCGCGCTTCCGGCAGCTCGCCGGCCAGCGCCTGCAGGCGCTGCGCCAACACCTGCTGCGGCGCGATGCGCGGCTGTTCGGCCTGCAGCGCTTCCATGGTGGCGGTGATCGCCTGCGCGGTCGCATCCAGGGCGGCCACGGCGTCTTCGCCCGGCACCACCTCGGCCGCCAGGGCGCGCTTGATGTAGGACTCGGCCCCGCCGGTCACGGCGGTAATCTCGGGCACTTCGGTCATCGCGAAGGCGCCGTTCATGGTGTGCACCGCGCGCAGCAGTGCATCGCTGACCGGCAGCGGCGCCTGCTGCGCCGAACGCAGCCAGTCCTGCAGCGTGGCCTGGTGGACTTCCACCTCGGCCTCGAGAATCTCGCGCAGCACGCTGTCGATGTTGGCCGGCGTGCCGATGGCCTCGGCCTCGGCGGTTTCGCCAGCTTCCGGACCTGCAGCCTCGGCCTCGAGAATGCGGCTGATCTCGTCTTCGGCGTCGGCATTGCTCTCCGCCGCCACCGATGCGGCAGCGCCCGGCAGCGGTACGTAGTAGGTTTCCTCGCCTGCACCGACGCGATCGGCGATGGCCTGCATGGCCTGCAGGTCGACGCTGATGCGCTGGCCGTGGCGCAGCGCCGCGTTCAGCTGTGGCAGCGCCGCATGGGCGTTGTCGACCATGGCCAGCACCGCCGGCGACGCGGCGCGGCTGCCATCCAGCACGCGGTTGAGCATGCCTTCGATCTTCCAGGCGAACTCGCCCAGGGTACGCGCGCCGACCAGGCGGCCGCTGCCCTTGAGGGTGTGGAAGATGCGGCGGATCGGACGCAGCCGGTCCATGTTGTCCGGCTGCATGCGCCACGCCGGCAGCAACGTGCCGAGGTTGGCCAATTCATCGTCGAACTCTTCCAGGAACACCTCGCGGATGTCCTCGTCGATGTTCTCGGCATCGTCGTCAAAGCCGGCGTCGAAGCCCGCATTTGCGTCGGCGTCGGCGTCGGCCGCATTCGCAACCGCCGTTTCCGGGGTTGCAGCCGCGGCCATCGCCTGCGGATTGAAATCGGCAGCCGCCGCACTCAGCTCGGCGAAGAACTGGGCATCGGCTTCGCTGAAATCGATCGGCGCGATGGTGTCGATATCGATCACCGACACGGCCGGAGCGGACGCTTCTGAAGTCGCAGCCGCCTCTTCGGGCGTCGGCAGCGCAATGGATGGTGCCGGCGGCTCATCCGCGGCCGCATCCATCCCGGGCTCCGTCGCCGGCACGGCATCGGCCTGCGGCGGCATCACCGCATCGGCAAACTCCAGCGAAGCCGGCAACCCGGCGTCGTCATCCAGCGACAGCGTCTCCATCGCATGCAGCGACAGGACATCGTCAGCGTTGTCCAGTGCATCGGCGTCGAAGCGGAACACCACGTCATCGGCCACCGCAACTGCATCCTGTTCCGCGGCGACCGGATCGAACACCGGTGCAGCATCGAACTCGGCGACGGAGGCCAGCACTGCGTCGGTCGGCTCGTCGCTGGCAGGCGCCTCGACATCCTCAAGCACCTGTGGCGCCTCGGACAGCGACCACTGCGGCGCACCGGCGTGATCGCTGTCGGCCAGTTCGAAGCTGACGGGATCGAAACTGGCGAACGTCGGCGCGCGTTCGTCAGCGGTCGCGAGCGCTTCGGCTTCGGGGTAGAACGGCGCCAGCTCCCACTGCGGGACATCCGGCGCAGGTGCGCTGGACGCGGCAAAGACCAGTGCTGCCTCGGCATCTTCCTGCGTTGGCAGCGGCGAGGCGCCAGCATCCAACGGGCTGGCGGCCACGACGCCTGCGGTGCCCAGCGCGCCGAACATCAGGCTGTTGTCGGGCACCCTCGGTGCCGGCGTGGCCGGCGGCGGATCGAAGGTGAAGTCCGGCAGCGGTACCGGCACGTCGCCGGCCGCGGGCGCAGCAGGCTGCACCGGCACCTCGATGCGCTCGGGCTGCAGCGGCTCGGCCTGCAACGCAACCGGCTCGCGTTCAACCGGCAGCAGAGCCGGCGCTTCCGGCGCGGCGGCGTTGCGTTCGGGCAGCGGCCAGTAGCGCAGTGCCTCGAGGCTGCTGCGAGTGATTTCGAGAATATCCTCGCGGCCCGGGCGGCGGTCGCGCAGGGCTTCCAGGTAGTACTCCAGGCTGGCCATGGCATCGGCCAGGGTGTCCAGCTGGCGGCCGCTGGGTACGCGCTGGCGGCCGATCAGCTCGGCCTCGATGTACTGCTGCACGCCGCGCAGGTAGTCGGCGGCAGTACCCAGGTCAAGCATGCGCAGCGCGCCGGACACATCGCCCAGCAGGCGCGGGACATCCTGCAGCTCGGCATGGTTCCAGCTGGTTTCGATGAAGGCGACAAAATGCTCGCGCGCGGCGGCGAAGTTGGCGATGGCTTCATGCGCCAGCACCTCCACCGTGCGCCGGTTCTCGACCGCGCTCGGGTCGTCCTCGCCACTGCCGCCGGCGCCCAGATGGGCGACCTGATCGTCCAGCGACGCATCGACGTACAGCAGCGCACCGGCGATATCCAGCAGCAGGTTCTCGTCGATCTGCTGGCGGCCTTCGACCACGCCACGCAGCGCGTCGCGCTGCTGCACGACCACGCCGCGGGCCACGCCCAGGCCCATCATGCCCAGCGTGTCGGCCACGGCGCCGAGCTCGTTGGCCTGGGTCTGCAGCTGTTCCGGCGCACCGCCGGTGCGCAGGTGCAGGTCCAGCGCATCCTTGATGCGCAGCAGTTCTTCCTTCACCGCGCTGCCGACCGTGTCGAGCAGTTCGCGGTTGCGCCCGCTCAGGCTGCCCCGGGCATGGTCCAGCTCGGCCTCGGTGGCGGTGACGCTGTCCGGCGCAAAGGCCAGCAGCACGCTGTCATTGACGCCTTCTTCGCCGCGCGACGCACGGATCTCGTTGAGCAGCGGCATCAGCACGATCGGAATGTCGCGATGGCCGTTCTGCAGGCGCTCCAGATAGTCAGGCAGCAGCACGCTGCCACGCATCAGAGTCGCGCAGGCTTCGTCCCGGTCGGCCACCTGGCCGGCGCCGATGGCATTGGCCAGCTGCTCCAGCTCTTCGGCCACCATCGCCGGGGCATACAGCTCGACCATGCGCAGGGTGCCTTGCACCTGGTGCAGGTAGCCGGCGCAGATGCGCATGCGGCTGGCATCGCTCGGGTCTTCCGCGTAGTACTCGACCTCGTTGCGCACCTGGCGCAGGGTCTCGTCCAGCTCGGGCTTGACCCAGCCCAGTGCTGCGTGGCTCATCGCATCGCGCAGACTGCTCATGGATGCGCTCCGTTCGCCGCCGCGCGGTGGCCGCGCGAGTTCTGGCGTGGGGAATGGAAATGCTTCATCGACTGGTTCCTTGCTCGCCGCCCTGCCCGCGTCACGCCGGCAGCTTGAAGTCGGCGACCGAACGGCGCAGGTCCGCCGCCAGCTGCGCGAGGTGGCCGATCGACTCTGCGGTCTGCCCGGCACCCTGCGAGGTCTGGCCGGTGATCTGCCGGATCACGCCCATGGTGCGGGTGATGTCCGAGGCCGCGGCCGACTGCTGCTGGGCAGCGATGGAGATGTTCTTGATGAGGGTATTGAGGGCGTTGGACACGCGCTCGATCTCGGTCAGCGCGGTACCGGCGTCCTCGGCCAGGCGCGCACCGGACACCACTTCGGCCGTGGTCTGTTCCATCGAGGTGACCGCTTCATTGGTATCGGCCTGAATGGCCTGGACCAGGTTTTCGATGCGTCGGGTCGCACCCGAGGTACGTTCTGCCAGGCGCTGCACTTCGTCGGCCACGACCGCGAAGCCCCGGCCGGCTTCACCCGCCGACGCAGCCTGCACCGCCGCGTTCAGCGCCAGGATGTTGGTCTGCTCGGAAATGTCATTGATCAGTTCCACGATCGAACCGATTTCCTGCGACGACTCGCCCAGGCGCTTGATGCGCTTGGAGGTTTCCTGGATCTGGTCGCGGATCTGGTCCATGCCCTGGATGGTCTCGCGCACCACGCCGGCACCTTCGGCGGCGATCACCACCGAGCGCTGTGCCACGTCGGCCGACTCGGCCGAGTTGCGCGACACCTGCTCGATGCTCGCTGCGATTTCACCGATGCGGTCCGAGGCGGAGGTGATCTGGTTGGCCTGGTGGCCCGCCGCCTCTGCCAGCTGCATCGCGGTGGCCTGTGTTTCCTGGGTGGACATCGCGACCTTGGCCGAGGTGTCGTTGATGGTGGTCACCAGGTGGCGCAGTTCGTCCACCGCATAGTTGATCGCGTCGGCGATCGCGCCGGTCATGTCCTCGGTCACCGACGCCTTCACCGTCAGGTCACCCTCACCGAGCGAGGAGATTTCGTCCAGCAGCCGCATGATCGCCTGCTGGTTGCGGCTGTTGAATTCCACCTGGGTCTGGTAGCGCAGTTCCTGCTCGCGCGAGCGGCTGCGCACGTTGGTGGAGACGAAGCCGATGATCGCGATCAGCGACAGCGCGCCGGACACCACGCCGATCCAGAAGTTCGGGAACAGGCGGGTGTCGGAGACCGAGCCGAACGAGGAGAACGCATCGAACAGCTTGCGGCTGTCGTCCAGCATGTGGGCCGAGCCCTGGCCCAGCGCGGTGGCGGCGGACTGCGCCGCGAACAGCTGGCGCGAGCTGGCCAGGATCGCGTCGGCGTCCTGCTTCATCGCTTCCCACTTCTGCTGCGACTGCTCCAGTGCGGCCACGGCGGCGCCGCCGCGCACGGCGGTGATGCCCAGTTCCTCGTTGCCGTTGCGCAGGCCGTCGAGCACCTGCGAGAACACGGTGATGTCACGCGCCAGCGCATCACCGGAGGTCGCTGCGGCACCGCCACCGGCACGCATTTCGGTCACGCGGCGCGCCATCGAACCGGCCACCACCACCTGCTGCAGTGCGCTGTACACCTGCGACGAGGGGGCGCCGGAGGCGGACATCGCGCGCACCAGCTCGTTCAGCTGGGCCTGCAGGCCCGGTACCGCGCCGGTGAAGTTGTTGGCATTGCCGGCCAGCGCCAGCACCGCCGGCTCGCTGGCCACCAGCTGCCCGGCCTGCTTGCCCAGCGGCGCCCAGGTTTCGCCCAGGGTGGCGATGGCGCCGGACACGCCCGGCTCCTTGCCATAGCGGCCCTGCAGCGTCGACACGTTCTGTTCGATCGCGTTGCGGGTGGCCTTGAAGGCGGTGAAGGCCTGGGCATTGCCGCCGACCGCGTCACGTCCCTGGTTGGCCAGCTGCTGCGACAGCACCTGCAGGTCGGCGGCCTTGGAGCCGGCGTCGGCGAGGCGACTGCCCTGCCAGGTGGCGACGCCGGTATTGACGCCGAACAGGATCATCGATGCCAGCAGCAGGAACAGCCAGAGGTTGCTGCCGCCCAGCCGCAGCTTGCCGGTCTTGGTGGCGTCCGAAGCAGTACTCATCGTTCAACCTCGATCTTCAATGCAGGGGGCGATGCCCGGCCTCAGGCCGCGGCTTGCCGGAATTCAGGGGTGCGCGACAGCAGCGAGAGCGAGAACACGCCCCAGTCGTGGCCGTCGGCATGGAAGGCACGGTCAACGAAATGGCCGTAGCGACCTTCGGCCAGCGTGCCCGCTTCGATCTGCTGGTCGAGCTCGAAGCTGCGCTGGCCGAACAGTTCATCGATGGTCAGTGCGACGTCGCCGCCGGCCTGGCGCATGATCAGCACGCGCTGGCCTTCCTGCTGCACGGTGCGCGTGCCTTCCAGGAAGTACTTCAGGTCCACCACCGGGAACAGGTTGCCGCGCAGGTTGCCCACGCCCAGCAGCCAGGGCTGCGCGCAGGGTACCGGGGTCACCGGCGGCATCGGCACGATTTCCACCACTTCGCGGAAATCGGACACCAGCCGGCGCTGGCCGACGCGGTAACCCACGCCACGCCACAGGTCCTGGGCGAACTGCCGCCCGGGCAGCTGCACTGCATGGGCCAGGCTGCGTCGTTCGTAGGCTTCAAGTATGTCGAAGGGCGAGCGCATCAGGCCACCAGTTCGTTGATCCGCGCGATCAGTTCATCCTCGCGCGGCGGCTTGACGATGTAATCGGCCGCGCCCTGGCGCAGGCCCCAGGCCTTGTCGGTTTCCATCGCCTTGGTGCTGACGATGATCACCGGGATGTGCTTGATCGCCGCATCGCGGGCCATCGCCCGGGTGGCCTGGAAACCGCTCATGCCGGGCAGGACCACGTCCATCAGCACCAGCTGCGGCACCTGGTCGCGGACCAGCTGCAGGCCATCCTCGGCGTTGTCCGCTTCCAGCACCTCGTGGCCGGCACGGCGCAGCCACTGGGTGAACACCGCGCGGTCGGTCGGTGAATCCTCGATCAGGACGATACGAGCCATTGTGCCTTTCCCCCCTGGTCAGGCGTTGACGTATGTGCGGATGGCACCCAGCAGTTCTTCGCGCGTGAAAGGCTTGGTCAGGTATTGCTCCGAGCCGACGATGCGCCCCCGCGCCTTGTCGAACAGACCATCCTTGGATGACAGCATGATCACCGGGGTCGCCTTGAACAGCTGGTTGCCCTTGATCAGCGCACAGGTCTGGTACCCATCCAGGCGCGGCATCATGATGTCGACGAAGATGATCTGCGGTTGCTGGTCTGCGATCTTGGCAAGCGCTTCGAAGCCGTCGGTGGCGGTGACCACCTCGCAGCCTTCGCGCTTGAGCAGCGTTTCCGCAGTCCTGCGGATGGTCTTCGAATCATCGATGACCATCACCCGGAGTCCTGCGAGTTCCCCGCCCGCAGTCGTGTTTTCAGTCATTGCCTATCCCCAAGCGCACGGCCCAATCTCTGGCGGGAGCCGCTGCGAAAGCGTATCTATATCGCACTTTCCGCGCCCGCTTCAAGGCCGGCCTGCCGCGCAGGGGGTAGCACCGGGCTGAACGTGACCGGGTTCGCAATGACTGCGCCGCCGGCAGGCGGACGCTGCGTTGCAGTCCGCCGGGGAGGCGCGCGGCCAGCGTTGCCGCTACCATCAACGCCTTGCCTGACAGGTGCGCCCATGCCGTTGAACGTCATCGTGGTGATGGATCCCATCGCCCACATCAAGATCGCCAAGGACACCACCTTCGCCATGCTGCTGGAAGCCCAGCGCCGCGGCCATGCCCTGCACTACGTGCGACCGGGCGGCCTGGCGCTGGAAGGTGGCGTGGCGGTCGCCCAGACCGCGCCGCTGCAGGTGCGCGACGACCCGGCCGGCTGGTATGAGCTGGGCGCGTTCAGTCGTACCGCGTTCGGTCCCGGCCAGATCGTGCTGATGCGCAAGGACCCGCCGGTCGACGCCGAGTACGTCTATGACACCCAGGTGCTGGACGTGGCTGCCGCCGCCGGCGCCTGCGTGGTCAACAACCCGCAGGGGCTGCGCGACTACAACGAGAAGCTGGCCGCCCTGCTGTTCCCGCAGTGCTGCCCGCCGACCCTGGTCAGCCGCGATGCCAAGGCGCTGAAGGCCTTCGCCCTGGAACACGGCCAGGCCGTGCTGAAGCCGCTGGACGGCATGGGCGGCCGCTCGATCTTCCGCAGCGGCCAGGGCGATCCGAACCTGAACGTGATCCTGGAGACCCTGACCGACGGCGGCCGCAGGCTGGCGCTGGCCCAGAAGTTCATTCCCGACATCACGGCCGGCGACAAGCGCATCCTGCTGGTCGACGGCGAACCGGTCGACTACTGCCTGGCGCGCATCCCGCAGGGCGACGAGTTCCGCGGCAACCTCGCGGCCGGCGGCCGCGGCGAAGGCCGCCCGCTGAGCGAGCGTGACCGCTGGATCGCCGCCCAGGTCGGGCCGGAGATGAAGCGCCGTGGCATGCGCTTCGTCGGCCTGGACGTGATCGGCGATTACCTGACCGAAGTCAACGTGACCAGCCCGACCTGCGTGCGCGAGCTGGACGCGCAGTACGGCCTGAACATCGCTGGCACCCTGTTCGACGCGCTCGAGGCCGGCCTGCGCTGATGGAGGCCGCACCCGCCGTCCTGCCGCCGCCGCGGCGCGAAGCGCAACGGCTGGGCGCCACCGTTGCGTTGTCGGTCGTGGTCCACGCCCTGCTGATCCTGGGCGTGGGCTTTGCGGTGAAGGGCGATGCACCCCTGGTGCCGACGCTGGAGGTGATCTTCAGCCAGACGCGCACTGCGCTGACGCCCAAGCAGGCCGACTTCCTTGCCGCGGCCAGCCAGGAGGGCGGTGGCGAGCACGACCGTGCGCAGCGCCCACGCGACAACCAGGCCGGCATCGTGCCGCAGGCCCAGGCCGGACTGAGCCCGGTACCGCAACAGCAGCAGTCGGCCGCCCCGGCGCCCCCGCCGCAGGCGCGGGTGGTCAGCAGCCGCAACGGCGAAGAGGCGGTGGCCCAGGCGCAGGCGCGCCCGACACCGGAGCAGCCGGAACCGGATGCACCGCTGACGGCACGTGAGCAGCGTGATGCCGAAATGGCGCGGCTGGCGGCCGAGGTGCATCTGCGCTCGGCGCAGTACGCCAAGCGCCCGAACCGCAAGTTCGTGTCGGCCAGCACGCGCGAATATGCCTACGCCAATTACCTGCGCGCCTGGGTCGACCGCGCCGAGCGCGTCGGCAACCTGAATTACCCGGACGAGGCCCGGCAGCGCCGGCTCGGCGGCCAGGTGGTGATCAGCGTCGGCGTGCGCCGCGATGGCAGCGTGGAGAGCAGCCGGATCCTGCGTTCGAGCGGGACGCCGTTGCTGGATGAGGCGGCGTTGCGGGTGGTGCAGCTGGCCCAGCCGTTCCCGCCGTTGCCGAAGACCGAGGACGAGATCGACATCCTGCAGGTCACCCGCACGTGGGTGTTCCTGCCGGGTGGCACCCTGCACGACGACCGGTAGGGTTTTGTGGCCCGGGCCTGCGGCCCGGGACCCGCTGGACGTCAACGTCAACGTCAACGTCAAAAGCGGCGGTTGGGCTTTGAGTTTGGCGGGGCGGTGTGGGCTTGCAGGACACGCCGTAAACCCATCCATGGGGGCTCGATGGCGCCTTGCTCGTGTGCGCTGTCCTGCGCACACGGCAAGACCGGGGTTGGGCGTCCTGCCCAACCCGCTCGAGGCGTGCCTCGGGCCCATGGCGCCAACGGTCCTGCAAGCCCACACCGCCCCACCTCTGACAGATCGCGGCGTATCACGTCCCGCTCCGCTGTTGATAGGTGTCGACCTTGGTCGACACACATCCACGCCACGCGTGGATGCGAGCGAAGCGACCCGCTTTTGACTTTGACTTTTCTTTTCTTGATTTTCCGTGGCGGACGCACACGGAAACTGTCAGAGGCCGGGCGGGTGGGCTGCGCAGGGGCGTGAGCCGCATGGATGCGGCGACCGAGCTTACAGGGACGTACTTGCAGCGCCCCCTGCGCAGCCCACCCGCCCGGCCAAACCACGGCTTTTGATCTACGCGACCAATCCCGCCACGAGGGGCTCAGCCGTTGGCCTTCGCCTTCGCCTCGCGCGCGACTTGCTGCTCGACCAGGGTCAGTGCCACGTTGTCGCGCAGGTAGGCCGGCTCGACCTTCTCCGGTGCAATGGCTTCGCCGCGCGCGAACGCCGGCACCGCCAGTGCGAGCACGTCCGACGCACGCGGCAATGCCGTGGCGTCGAAACCGCGCAGGCCTGCACCAAGCTGCGCGACCAGCGCACCCTCGGCTGCGGCGAAACCGGTACCCACACCGTAGACGGACAGCCCTTCCGGCAACGCCACCGCCGCCGGCGCGCAGACGCGCTCGGCATCGCGCGCCACCGGCAGGCCGTCCACGCGCTCGAAGCGGGCGACATACAGTTCGCCCATCCGCGCATCGATCGCCGACAGGAGCTGCGTTTCCCCGGCCGGTGCGCGCAGCGCCAGCACCTGCAGCGTCGAGACCGGCAGCAGCGGGCGGTCCAGCGCCAGGGCGATGCCCTGGGCGATGGCAATCGCCAGGCGCACGCCCGTGAATGCACCCGGGCCGCGACTGAGCGCGATGCCATCGAGCTGGCGACGGCTGATGCCGGCGTCGGCCAGCAACGCCTCGGCCCACGGCAGGCTCAGCTCGGCATGCCGGCGCGGGGCGATCTCGAACCGTTCCAGCACCTGCCCATCGACATGCAGGGCAACGGAACAGGCTTCGGTGGCGGTTTCAAAGGCGAGCAGTTTCATCGGATCGGGTCAGAACAGGGGGAACGTGGCACCGTGAGTGGGCTCCGGGCCCGCCACGGTGGCCGCCGGAGCAGCCGCATCGTCGGCCACGGGCGCCCATTGTGGCGCAAAGAAGGCCTGCACATCGGCCAGGCTGCGGGTACGGCGGAACGGCGGCAGTGAATCCAGGAAGACCCGGCCATACCCCCGGTTGAGCAGGCGCGGATCGCACAACACCAGCACACCACGATCGCTTTCGCTGCGGATCAAGCGGCCGACGCCCTGCTTCAGGGCGATCACCGCCTGCGGCAGCTGTTCGTCGCGGAACGGATTGCCGCCCTGGCTGCGGATCGCCTCCAGCCGCGCTTCGTAGACCGGATCGTCCGGTGCCGCAAACGGCAGCTTGTCGATCACCACCACGCTCAGCGCTTCGCCGACGACGTCCACGCCTTCGCGGAAACTGGCCGAACCGAGCAGCACGCCGTTGCCCGACTCGCGGAAGCGCTGCAGCAGTGTTGCGCGCGGCGCCTCGCCCTGCACGAACAACGGCCACGGCCCATCCCGCAGTGCCTCGGCGGCCTCGCGCAAGGCGCGGTGCGAGGCGAACAGCAGGAACGCCCTGCCCTGCGAGGCCTGCAGCACCGGCCGCAGGGCCTGGATCAGCGCGGTGCCGAATCCGCGCGCCGCCGGATCGGGCAGGCCTTCGGGCAGGTAGCACAACGCCTGCTCGGGCCAGTTGAACGGGCTTGGCTGGACCAGCGTGTGGGGATCGTCCAGGCCCAGGCGCGTGGCGATATGGTCGAAACCACCGCCCACGGTCAGCGTGGCCGAGGTGAAGATCCACGCCGCACGGCTGCGTTCGCGATGCTCGCGCAATGGGCCGGACACATCCATCGGCGTGCGCTGGCAGCGGAACCCGCGCGGCGTGAGTTCGTACCACAGCACATCGGCGGGACTGGCAGCGTCGGCCGGGTCGGTATCGAAATCGAGCGCTGGCGCATCATCGCCCAGCCAGCGACCGAGCCGCGAGACTGCCTCGCGCGCCCGTGCATGGCAGGCATCCAGGCCCGCCGCCGCTTCGCGCAGCGGCTGCAAAGCCTGCTCGAGCGTCACCAGGCCGGCCATCACCGTATCGAATCCGTCGCGGACCTGCGGCATGGCCAGCGCACGCCACTGCGTACCCCGCAGCGGCAGCCCTTCCATCGCCGAACGCAGCGCCAGCAATGCCTGCTGCAGCTGATCCACCGGTTCCTGCAGGGCCGACTGCGCGCCCCCTACGCCGCGCGCCTCGGCCAGGCAGTCGCGGCCCAGTTCCTGCCATGGGCGCATGCCGAACCCCTCGCCGAAGAACTGCGCAGCCAGTTCGGGCAACTGGTGTGCCTCGTCGATGACAAAGGCCTGCGCCCCCGGCAGCAGTTCGCCGAAACCGTCCTGCTTCAGGGCCAGATCGGCCAGCAGCAGGTGATGGTTGACCACCACCACATCGGCGGCCTGCGCACGTTGCCGCGCACGCACCACGAAGCAGTCATCCCAGAACGGGCAATCGGTACCCAGGCAGTTGTCGACGGTGGAGGTGACCATCGGCAGCAGCGGCGAATCATCGGCCAGGCCGTCGAGCTCAGCGATGTCGCCGAACTCCGAGCGACCGGACCAGGCCAGGATGCGCTGGAACTGCGCGGCCTGTTCGGGGCTGGAGAACCGCGGTTCGCCGCGGGCCTGCTGCAGGCGGTAGCGGCACAGGTAATTCGCGCGCCCCTTCAGCAGTGCACTGCGCAGGCCGACGCCGAGCGCCTGGCGCACGCGTGGCAGGTCGCGATGGTAGAGCTGGTCCTGCAGCGCGCGGGTACCGGTGGAGATGATGGTGCGCAGCCCGGAAAGCAGCACCGGCACCAGGTAGGCGAAGGTCTTGCCGGTGCCGGTACCGGCCTCGGCCAGCAGCAGGTCACGCTGCTGCAGCGCGTCGGCGATGGCTTCGGTCAGGTGCAGCTGTGCTGGACGCGGGACAAAGGCATCCAGGTGCGAGGCGAGCGCGCCGCCGTCGCTGAGGGCTTCGCGGCTGGCATGGACAAGGTCGGACATCAGAGGGAGAGGATACCCGGCCGGGCGCTGCCCGGCACCCGTTTCAAGCCAGGGCAACAGCAACGGCAACGACAGTCATGGCTCTGGGTTGCACTGAGGGCAGGCGGAGGACTGTGAGTTTGCGGGGACGCCGTAAACCCGTCCTTGGGGGCTTGGCCGCGGCATCCATGCCGCAGACACCCCGCAAACCCACAGTCCCCCGCCTTCGACAGTGTCCCGGTGACGGAGGCACGCGCTTCGTAGAGTCGAGCTTGCTCGACTGGGATGTCAGAAGCGGTGGAGGGAACGGGGAAAGAGGATGAATTACCGCGCGCGCGCAGCGTGCGACCCGCTTTTGATTTTGATTTCGTTCTTGCCTGCGGCCCGCGCGATGTAGGGTAGGCCGGGTGGGTGGGGCGTGCAGGACCGTTGGCGCCATGGATGGCGCCATCGAGCCCCCAAGGATGGGTTTACGGCGTGTCCTGCACGCCCCACCTACCCGGCCCATCACCAGCATCCATCAGTGCGAGCGCGCGCCGCAGAGGGGGCAGCGCCCGATGGAGTGGAGTAACTCAGTACCGCTTGATCCCCGGCACCGTGCAGCCTTCAATCTGCGCGTGCGCCGACACCGCATTCTCCTTCTCGCCCCGCGCCAGGCGCGACTGTTCGATCGTCGCCCAGTGCCGCCGGCACAGCGGCCCGGTCTTCGAGCCGAGATCCACCGCCTTGCGTGCGAACGTCTCCGCCTGCGCCCACTGGCCCTGCAGCAGCGCCAGTTCAGCCCGCTCCTGCAGCACGGCCGGGTCCCCGGCCACGATGTCGAGCGCATGGTCCAGGCTGCTGGCGGCACCGGCCAGGTCGTTGGCCTGGCGCTGCGCCTGTGCGGTCAGCCGCAGGTCTTCCACCTGCGAATCACGCAGCGGCTGCACCGACAACTCCTTGTCATCCGGGCCCGCGGCCGCGTCCACCGCGGCCAGCCGCTGCGCCGGCGTCGTGGTATCCACCGGCTTGACCACCGGCGGTGCAGTACTGACGCAAGCGGCCAGGGCCAGGCTGAGGCCGGTCAGGGCAAGGGGCTGCAGCAGGATTCGCATGTTCATCGGCATCATCGGCTTGGCGGAGGAGAGGCGGCGGCGGGCTCGGCAGGGGCATCCGGCTTGCGGTCCAGGCCGAACCAGCTGCGCCAGCCACCGCCCTCGCCTTCAGCCTCGCCCTGCCCGTCCGGCGGCGCGGCCGGTGCACACGGGGCGTAGGCCGGGGCATAGCCCACCACGAACGGGAAACGGCGCGCGCCGGGGCAGCCTTCATCGGTGCTGTTGAGGCCGGTCGGGGCCACCGACTGCCAGTCCAGGCCCTTGTTGCTGACCCGTAGCGGCGCGCTCGGCAGGCGCTGGAAGATGCCCGACCAGACCCGCATCGCACCGGTGGCGCCATACAGGCCGGCCTGCTCGTTCTGGTCGTTGCCGATCCAGATCACCGCCAGGTGATCGCCGGTGTAACCAGCGTACCAGCTGTCGCGCCCGTCGTTGGTGGTACCGGTCTTGCCGGCCGGCTGCAGGCGGCCAAGGCCGTCGGCATTGAGCCGCTGCGCGGTGCCGCTGGCGACCACCTGCTGCAGGCCGACACTGATCAGGTTGGCGGCAATCGAATCGCCTTCCTGTGCCGGTGCCGGCGTCTTGTCGTAACGCTTGAGCAGCTTGCCCTGCGGATCGAGCACGCCACGCACCGCGTGCAGCGGCTGGATCTCGCCGCCGGACGCCAGGAACTGATACAGCTGCGCCATCGCGTACGGGCTCTGGTCGGTCGAGCCGAGGATCACCGCCGGGTTGGCGTCGGCCTTGATGCCGGCCAGGACATGGATCAGCTGGGTCACGCGCTCCGGGCCGACCTGCATGCCCACGCGCACCGTGGCCTGGTTGTAGGAATGCGCCAGTGCGTCGATCAGGCGCACCGTGCCGTGGCTGCGGTTGTCCGCGTTGCCGGGACTCCAGTTGCGGCCGCGGCCGAGCTGCACCGTCACCGGCGAGTCATCGACCCAGCTGGCCAGCGAGTAACGGTCCGGCTGTGCCAGGGCCAGCAGGTAGACGAACGGCTTGAGCAGCGAACCGACAGGACGCTGCGCCTCGATCGCGCGGTTGAAGCCGACCTCGGACACCTCGCGGCTGCCGATCACCGCCAGCACGTCGCCGTTGTGCACGTCGGTCAGCACCATGCCGGCCTGCAGCTCGGGGCGGCGCTTGCTTTCCAGCGACTTGATGGTGCGGGTCACCGCGCCTTCGGCGTAGGCCTGCGCGGACGGCGACATGCCGGTCATCACGCTCAGGCCCGCACCCTGCAGCGCCGATTCCGGGTAGTCATGGCCGAGCTGGCGACGGACCAGGTCAACGTAGGCCGGGAAGCGGTTGGCCGCGACCAGGCCCGGCGTCTTGGGAACGCCCAGCGGTGCCTTCAGTGCGCGCTGGTACTCGGCGTCGTCGATCAGCGTGGCCTCATGCAGCTTGCCCAGCACGAAGTTGCGGCGATCCAGCGCGCGCTCCGGGTTGCGCCGCGGGTCGTAGAAGGACGGCCCCTTGACCAGCCCGATCAGCAGGGCGATCTGCTCGGTCTCCAGCGACTGCAGGTCGCGGCCGAACCAGAACTCGGCACCGGAGGACATGCCATGGATCGCCTGGCTGCCGCGCTGGCCCAGGTACACCTGGTTGAGATAGGCCTCGAAGATGGTGCGCTTGTCGTAGCGCGCTTCCATGATCAGCGCGTACAGCACTTCATTGAACTTGCGGGTGATCGTCTGTTCCTTGCCGATGCCGAGCAGGCCGCTGCGGGCCAGCTGCTGGGTCAGCGTCGAAGCGCCCTGGCGGCTCTGGCCACCGGAGCGGATCGTCACCCACACGGCGCGCGCGATGCCGGACAGGTCGATGCCGTGGTGGCGGTTGAAGTCCTTGTCCTCCACCGCCTGCAGGCCGGTCACCAGCAGGTCCGGCGCCTCGTCCATGCGGATCAGCCGGCGTTCTTCCTGCTTCTGCCCATAGAGGGTGGCGATACGCGCCGGATCCAGCCGCGCCGCCTTCAACGCCTTGCGGCTGTCGGCGTCACGCAGCGAGGCCACGCCGCCATCGGCCAGCGTCAGTTCCACCCGGCGCGGGGCCACCCGGCCGTCAACGTCGTTGTAGCCGCGGCTGGCGATCACGAAGCGCCCGCCGTTCACCGCGTAGGTGGCCGGCTCCTTGCCCTGGCCGTCATCGCGGTAGGCCGAGGCGGCCAGCTCGGTCTTCAGCGTGGACGCATCCATCGCCTTGCCGGGGGTCAGTACCAGCGGGCGCGCGTACACGCGCGTCGGGATCTGCCAGCGCAGCTCGCCGAAACGCTGGGTCACCTGCTGGTTCAGGTACAGCGTATAGGGAATGAGGAACCCCAGTCCCAACGCGACCGCAGCCATGCTCCAGGTGATCAGCCGGCGCCGCCACAGCGGACCGCTGTCCTGCTGGTCGTCGTCGTCGAAATCGTCGATGTCGTCGGAATCGTAGCGTCGGGGCACGGGAATGCGAGAATGTAGGGTCTGGCGAGTCTACCCCAGCCGCTGCGGCTGGCGGGTTCTCCCGGGTTCCCCTGCTTAAGCTGGAGTTGCAACCGGATGGCGATGTCCCTGGCCGAGATCCGATACCTGATCAACCGCCTGTCGGGCCTGGCCCGCCGGAGCCTGGCAAGCCTGCGCACCCGTGGCTGGCGGGCCACCTGGCAACGCATCCGCGTGCACACCCAGCGCGCCGTTCCCGCGCCGCGCACGCCGCTGTTCCTGCCGCCGGCCCAGGAGTTCGCCCCCTTCGCGGTGCCGTTCAGCGCGTCGCCGGAGGTGAGCATCATCATTCCGGTCTACAACCATGTCGACCACACCCTGGCCTGTCTGCGCGCGCTGGCGGCGCACCCGCCGGCGGCCGCCTGCGAGATCCTGGTGGTGGATGACGGCAGCAGCGATGCCACCGTGCAGTGGATGCCGCAGGTGGCCGGGCTGCGCTATGAAGTACGCGAGCACAACGGCGGCTTCATCGACGCCTGCAACGATGGCGTGTCGCGCGCACGCGGCCGCTACGTGGTGCTGCTCAACAACGATACCGTGCCGCAACCCGGCTGGCTTGATGCCCTGCTGGACACCTTCGGCAGCGTGCCCGGCGCCGGCCTGGTCGGCAGCCAGCTGCTGTACCCGGATGGCCGCCTGCAGGAGTCGGGCGGCGTGATCTTCACCGATGGCAGTGGCTGGAGCTATGGCCGCTTCGAAGCGGCTGACGATCCGCGCTTTGCCAGCCTGCGCGACGTCGACTACTGCTCCGGTGCGGCGCTGATGCTGCCGCGCGCGCTGTGGCAGCAGCTGGATGGCTTCGACACCCGCTACAGGCCGGCGTACTACGAGGACACCGACCTGGCCTTCCGCGTGCGTGCACACGGCCTGCGCGTGCTGGTGCAGCCGGCCAGCCGGGTGGTCCACGACGAAGGCACCAGCAACGGCACCGACACCGGCAGCGGGGTGAAGGCCTACCAGGTGCGCAACCAGGCCATCTTCGCCGCCCGCTGGGCCACCGAACTGGCCCGCCACCCGGCGGTCGGCGACGTGCCGTCGCCGGCGTTGCTGCTGCGCGGCCGGCGCCAGGTGCTGATCCTGGACGAGGAAGTGCCGCAGCCGGATCGTGATTCCGGATCGCTGCGCCAGGTCAATCTGATTCGCCTGCTGCTGCAGGGCGGTGCGCATGTGGTGTTCGTGCCGACCCGGCGCGAGCATGCCGGCGCGGCGACCGAAGCGCTGCAGCGGATGGGCGTGGAAGTCTGGTACGCACCGTTCCTTGACGGCGTGGCCGGCTGGTTGCGCAGCCACGGCTCGCGGTTCGACGTGGCGATGCTGGTGCGCCACCACGTCGCCCACGAGTGCCTGCCCCTGCTCAAGCGCTATGCGCCGCAGGCACGCACGGTGTTCGACACCGTCGACCTGCACTACCTGCGTGAACGCCGCGGTGCCGAAGTGGCCGGCGATGCGGCCCTGCTGCGCGCCGCAGAACGCACCCGCAGCAGCGAACTGGCCGTGATGGAACAGTGCGACATCACGGTGCTGGTCAGTGCCGCAGAGCGCGAGCAGCTGCAGGCCGATGCGCCACGGGTGCGGGTGGAGCTGATCTCCAACCTGCACGAGGTTGCCGGTGCAGGCGCGGCGTTCGAGCAGCGCCACGACCTGGTGTTTGTCGGTGGCTTCCGCCATCCGCCGAACCTGGATGGCATGCAATGGTTCATCGGCGAGGTCTTCGCGCGCATCCGTGCCCGCCTGCCGGAGGTACGCCTGCACTGCATCGGCGCGGCGGCCCCGGAATCGCTGCTGGCACTGGCCGCGCGCCAACCCGGCGTGCAGATGCACGGCTTCGTCGAAGACATCACGCCCTACATGGACGGCGCGCGCATCGCCATCGCACCCCTGCGGTTCGGCGCCGGAGTGAAGGGCAAGATCAACCTGAGCATGGCCCATGGCCAGCCGGTGGTCGGTACCACGTGCGCCGTGGAAGGCATGCACCTGCACCCGGGCAAGGATGTGCTGGTGGCCGACGACGCCGAAGGATTCGCCGATGCGGTGATCCGCCTGTACCAGGATCCGCAGTTGTGGCAACAGTTGTCCGACGCCGGTCTGGCCAATGTCGCCGAGCATTTCTCGCTCGAAGCCGCCCGCGCAACCGTGCAGCGCGTGTTCTTCGACTAGTCCACCCGTCCACCGGCGCGGCGCAGGCGATCTTCAAACGCCGGCAGTTCGGCCAGGTCCGGTTGCAGCAACCTCGCCTGTTCGGCGGCATGTTCGGCAAAGGCCAGGTCGCCGCTGCCGAGCCGTTCGCTACCGATTGCCAGCCAGCGCTGGGCCAGGCGCAGCCGCGCCGAGGGCAACCCCGACGCAGTCGGTGACAGGGTCTGCCAGGCCTGCAGGCAGGCGCCTGCGGCCTGTACGCGGTTCTGCCGCAGATTGTCGTCGAAGCAGCGGCGACTGGCGGGCAGCAGGCGCGCGGCAGCGGCCTTCACCCGCGCGTCGCGGGGCGCCAGTGACTGGGCTTCGCGCAGCGCGTCGAACGCGCTGTGTCCCGGCGGGCTGATCCACTGTCCTGCACGCTCGGCGCGCTCGATCTTCCGCAGGTGGTCGCGCAGCTGGCGTTCGCGCTGCGCACTGCTGACCGCAGGCTGCTGCAGGGCCTGTTGCGCCTGCCGCGCGCGCTGCAGGCGTTGCGTCAGCTGCTGCTGCACTGCCTGCGACGCCCCCAGCTCCACGGCCAATGCCGCATCACGTTGCGCCGCGTCGAACTGGAAATCGTCGGCGAGCTTCTGGCTGCGCGCCACCACCGCCTGCAAGGCCTGCTCACGCCCGCGCTGGGCGTTGGGATCATCGGCGGCCACCGCCAGCACCGCCAGGAAGCCCCTGGCCGCTGCGTCCAGCTGCTGCCGTTGCAACGAACGCTGCGCCTGCCGAAGGCGCGGGTCGACCGCGCGCGCCAGGGCTTCCTCGCTGGCTGGCAGATCGGCATGCCCGGCATCGAACTGACGGGCGCGGCGCAGGATCGCCGCTGCGTCGGCAAGCTCCCCTCGCCCGGCCCGCATGCGCGCCTGCTGCAGCAGGTCGCTCAATGCGTCTTCGCGCCCTTCCAGCGCGGGCAGGTTGTCCGGCTGCAGGGCCAGGATGCGTTGGAACAGGGGCAATGCACTGCTCTCGCCGTCATCCAGGCGCCCGGCCGCGAACGCATTGCGCGCCTGTGCCAGCAGTGCCCCGATTCCCGCACCGGCACTGCGTCGCGCCTGCAACTGACGGGCAACCGCTTCGGCTTCAGCCTGCGGCACCTGCAGTTCGCGGGCCAGTGCCAGTGCCCGTGCACTACCCTCCAGGTCATCGGCCTGCAGGCGGTCGCGGGCCTGTTGCAGCGCTGCCGCGCCGGTATTGGCCAGGCCCTGGCGCGCCTGCGGCCGATCGCCATCCAGTGCCAGCACTGCCTGGTAGCGCTCGCGTGCACCGCTGCCATCAGCATCGCTCAGGCGCCCGGCGGCCAGCGCCCGATCCCCTTCGGCCAGCAGCTGTTCGATCTGCGGCTCATCCCAGAACCAGTCGGCCAGCGGCTTGCGCAGCAGGACCAGCAGCACGAACACCGCCAGCGCTGCCAGCAGCGCCCAGCGCCAGATCCGGCGCGCATGGCGCGCCTGCAGCCACCACCAACGCCCCTCGCGGCGGACGCGGTCCAGCGCCGGGTGTTCAGCGCCATGCGGGCGATGCGGGGGCTCGCGTTCCATGCGTGCAAGGGTAGCCGGGGCAGCGTGAAGCTCAGCCGAGGCGACGGGCCTCGCTCACGCCCGGCAGCGCATCGAGCTTGCCCAGCAGGGTCGACAGCTGGCCGTAA
The DNA here is from genome assembly GCF_027854495.1 of Stenotrophomonas sp. PI_27. Classification (NCBI taxonomy): domain Bacteria; kingdom Pseudomonadati; phylum Pseudomonadota; class Gammaproteobacteria; order Lysobacterales; family Lysobacteraceae; genus Stenotrophomonas; species Stenotrophomonas sp. PI_27. Next base: position 113,330 of record NZ_JAJNOF010000007.1, on the reverse strand, counting down.
TCGCTCACCTTCAGCCGCAGCCGCAGGTGCGCACGGCCGCTGTTGCGCACGTTGTCGCTGTGGATGTCGAGCACGTAAGCGTCCTCCTGGGCGATCAGGTTGGTGATGTCCTTCAGCAGCCAGCGGCGGTCGACGGCGTCGACCACCACGTCCACTTCATAGCCACCGCCGGCCTGGCCCCATTCCACCGGCAGGATGCGCTGCGGGCTGGTGGCCGCCAACCGGGCCAGCGCTGCACAGTCTGCACGATGCACGGTGACACCCCGGCTACGGGTCAGGTAGCCGACGATCGGCTCGCCGGCCACCGGTTGGCAGCAGCGTGCCAGCTGCACCAGCAGGTTGCCCACGCCCTGCACCGTGAACTTCGATTTGCCCAGATTCTCGCGACGCGCGGTCGGCCGCGGCAGGGTCGGCGCCGGCGGCGGCTGGCTTGCGGCGCGCTCCGCCTCCAGCAGCGCGCGGCTGACCTGGTTCGGGCCGGTATCGCCCAGCGCCACCTGGATGTACAGGTCATCGACGCTGTCGGCATGGAATTTCTTCGCCGCGATGGCCAGGTCCGAGTGCTGCAGACCCAGCCGCTTCAGTTCGCGCTCGAGCAGCTCGCGGCCGGCCTGTACGTTGCGCGCACGGTCCAGCTTGTGGAACCAGCTGCGCACCTTTTCGCGCGACCGGTTGCTGGCCAGGAAGCCGTTGGCCGGCATCAGCCAGTCGCGACGGGGGTCGGCCTCCTTGCCGGTCAGGATCTCGACGCGGTCGCCACTGCGCAGGCGATAGGTCAGCGGCACGATGCGGCCGTTGACCTTGGCACCGCGGCAGCGGTGGCCGACCATGGTGTGCACCTGGTAGGCGAAATCAAGCGGGGTGGCGCCCTGCGGCAGGTCCAGCACCTCGTCCTTCGGGCTCAGTGCATAGACCCGGTCCTCGGTCAGCTCGGCATCGAGCGCCCCGGCCAGTTCATTGCCCTGCCCGTCCTGGGCCTGCTCCAGCAGCTGGCGCATCCAGGTGATCTTGCGATCAAAGGCCTTCTCGGCGCCCTTGCCGCCTTCCTTGTACTTCCAGTGCGCGGCGACGCCCAGCTCGGCCTGCGAGTGCATTTCATGGGTCCGGATCTGCACTTCGATGGTGCGCCCTTCCGGACCGACCACCGCAGTGTGCAGCGAGCGGTAGTCGTTGGCCTTGGGCCGTGCGATGTAGTCGTCGAACTCACTCGGTACCGGTGCCCACAGAGCGTGCACCACGCCCAGCGCGGCATAGCAGGCAGCGACATCGTCGACCATCACCCGCACTGCGCGGATGTCATACAGCTGGTCGAAGGCCAACCGCTTCTTCTGCATCTTCCGCCAGATGCTGTAGATGTGCTTCGGCCGGCCACTCACTTCGGCCTTGATGCCCTGCGCGACCAGTTCGCGCGACAGCACCTTCTTGACGTTCTCGACGTAACGCTCGCGCGCGATGCGGGTTTCGTCCACCTCGCGGGCGATGCGGCGGTAGGTCTCCGGTTCCAGGTGGCGGAACGCCAGATCCTCAAGCTCCCATTTCAGCTGCCAGATGCCCAGGCGGTTGGCCAGGGGAGCGTGGATGTCACGGGTCAGCTGCGCCAGTGCGCGGCGCTGCCCCTCGTCCAGCTTGTCGGCCGCACGCATCCGCGCCAGCTGGCGTGCCAGCAGGATCGGCACCACGCGCAGGTCACGGATGATCGCCAGCAGCAGCCGGCGCAGGCCTTCACTGTTGCGCCCGGCCTCGCGGCCGGCATGCAGTGCCCACACCGGATCGGCGGCATCCTGGCCGTCGAGCAGGCCGATCACCGCCGCCTTGTGGTTGCCCAGCGGCAGCTGGTCCAGGCTGGCACGCAGGCCCGGCAGGTCAAACAGCAAGGCGGCAACCACCGCGCCTTCGTCGGCCGAGAGCATCGCCAGCGCGTCGAGGGTGTCGCCCAGCACCGACCAGGTGGCACGCATCTGGTGGTCGCACGCTGGCGCTTCCCAGTGCTCGCGCAGGGCCTGGCGCAGCGGAGCAGGCAGCACCGCTGCCGAAGGACGGTTCAACAAGGCATCCAGGCCGGGGACGGAAGCGCGGTTCACAGCATCGAGCAGGCAAGACAGAGGGTCCTACACTAGCGCCGGTACCGTTCAGGGACAATCACTGCGGCCACCACCACCCGGCATGAGGACATGCCGCTACACTCGCGAACACACCCAGGAGAGACCCGCCATGCCTTCGATTGCCCCGCGCGTCCGTCCACGGCTGCTGGCCTGTGCCGCCGTGCTGCTGTCCCTGTCCGCGCCTGCGCTGGCCCAGCGCGTGGTGGAGGGCGATCTGCAGCAGCAGATGTCGCCCGCCGAGTTCAAGGCCGCCGGCCTGGACAAGCTCAGTGCCGGTGAACTGGCCACGCTCAACCGCTGGCTGCAGGGCAAGGTCGAGGCGGCCACCACCCAGGCCGTCGCCGCCGCGCGCGAAGAAGGCCGCCAGGAAGTGATCAAGAAGAACCGCGGCTTCCTCGACTTCGGCAGCAGCGAGCCGATCGAAAGCCACCTGCAGGGCGAGTTCCGTGGCTTCGGCCAGGGCCGCCGCTACGTGTTGCAGAACGGCCAGGAATGGGAGCAGATCGATGCCACGCAGTACTCCGGCGGCCGCAAGGATGCCCCGAAGGTCAGCATGCGCCCGGGCGTGATGGGCGCCTGGTACATGAAGGTGGACGGCGTGAACGTGCAGCCGAAGGTACGTCGCACCAAATAGCGCCCGGGCATTCCGGCCGCGCCGGATTCATGCCTGGCTGCCAGGGTCGCCGGAAGGGGCGACCCTGGCGCCCGATCAGGCCTGGCGCAGCGCGGCCACCCGCTGCGCCAGCTTCTTCGCCGAGATGCCGGTGCGCGCGCCCAACTCCTGCGCGAACAGCGACACCCGCAGCTCTTCCAGATCCCAGCGCAGCGCCTGCCATTGCGGGCGATCACGCAGGCCCTGCTGCTCGCCCGCCTCCAGCGCTTCCAGGAACGGATGCAGTTCCAGCATGCGCGCCTGGTCACGCGGCGGATCGCGTTTGGCGCGTTCGGTGCGCAGGATCATCGCCTTCAGGTAGCGCGGGTACTGCGCCAGCGCGTCGGCCGGCGTGTCGCGCAGGAAGCCGGGGTGGATCAGCCCGGCCAGCTGCGCTTCCATGTCGTCCAGGTTGCCGCGCGCCCAGCCCATCAGCGGCGCCTCCAGCATCGGCTTCAGTTCGGCCACCAGCGCCAGGATGGTCTCGGCCAGCTTCAGCCGCGACATCGCCTCGCCAAACAGGGCCTTGGCAGCGTGTTCGCGACGCTGCTCGAACGCCGTCGCATCGCGGATTTCCCCCAGGCCCTCGGCCAGCACGGCATTCATCGCCGCATCGACCAGGTCGCCGCGCAGCCGCTCCTGCGATTCGATCGCCGCGTAGAGAAGACCGGTCTTGGCACCGACCGGCAACTGCTTGCGGGCCTGCTTCACCTTGTCGGCCAGGGCAATCTCGAGCAACCGGCGCACACCCAGCGGGTGCGCTTCCTGCGCCTGCTGGCGGTCGGCGAAGATGCGCAGCGCCACGCTGTCGCCTTCATCGAGCAGCGCCGGATAGGCCGGCACGCCGGCTTCGCCAGGCACCTGCAGCGGGATCGGCGTGGCCGGGAACGTACGCAGGCCATCGGCTGCCATCTCGCGCCCAGCGCGTGCAGCGAAGGCATCGCCGGCACGGCCACCGAATTTCGCGCGCAACGCATCCAGATCCCGCGAGGTTGCCAGCACCTTGCCCTGCTCGTCGCGCAGGCGCAGGTTCATGTGCAGGTGCGGCTCGATCGCACCAGGCTCGAAATCGAGCGCAGTCACCGTGGCACCAGTGGCGCGTGACAGGAAGCGCGCCAGCTCACCGGTGATGGCATCCGCGCTGGGCTGCGGGAACGCTTCGTAGAACGCGCGGCCAAAATCCGGCGCCGGCACGTAGTTGCGGCGCAGCGCCTTGGGCAGGCTGCGGATCAGTGCCGAGGCCTTGTCGGCGACGAAGCCCGGCGCCAACCAGCCCAGCTGCACCGGGTCCAGCGCGTTGAGCAGGTGCAGCGGTACGTCCAGGGTCACGCCATCATCGTCGGCGCCCGGCTCGAAGCGGTAATGCAGCGGCAGCCGCGCCTGGCCCAGCGCCAGGTACTTCGGATAGCGCTCCTGTTCGCTGCCCTCGCCTGGCAACAGATCAACCAGCGACCAGTGCAGGGACTTGCGCTGTTCCGGCGCCAGCCCCTTCCACCAGGCATCCAGGCCGGCGGCCGAATGGATCTGCGCGGGTACCCGGTCCAGGTACCAGCGCGCCTGCCAGTCCTCGTCGGCAACAATGCCGGCGCGGCGCAGCTTGGCCTCTTCCTCGCGGGCGATCTCCAGCACTTTCTGGTTGTCGGCCACGAAACTGGCGCGGGTATTGATCTCGCCGGTGACCAGCGCCTGGCGCACGAAGATGTCATGCGCTTCGCCCGGTGCGATGCGGCCATAGTGCACCGGTTTTTTCGGCGCCAGCACCAGGCCGAACAGGCTGATCTGCTCGGACGCCAGCACCTGGCCCTGCGCGCGCGACCAGTGCGGGTCGAAGTGCTTGCGCAGCAGCAGGTGTGGCAGCTCTGCAATCACCCAGTCCGGCTCGATCGCGGCCAGGGTCATGCCCCACACCTTCTGCGTATCCAACAGGTTGGCCACCAGCAGCCACGGCGGCGGCCGCTTGGACAGCGCCGAACCCGGGAACGGCAGGAAGCGACGCTGGCGCGGCGCCTGGAAATCGCCCTTCTCGGTGCGGTGGCCGATCTGCGTCGGCAGGCCCGCCACCAGCGCGCGGTGCAGGGTCTGGTAGGCAGCGGCACGCACACGTTCGCTGAAACCCCCTCCCGCCGGTGCCTGCTCCTTCTGCGCACGCACGGCCACCGGGGCCGGTGCGGCCTCGGCCTTGCCTTCGCGGGCCAGGCGTGCGGCGCGGTGCAGCTGGCCACGGGTCGCCTTCACCGCCGCCGCGTCATCGCGCGCCGGGGCCGGTGCACTGCTGCCAGCCAGCAGCGGCGCCATCGACGCCTCGCTGGCCTCTTCCTTCCAGCCCAGTTCCTCGCACAGCAGGCGCAGCTGGCGATGCAGCTCACGCCACTCGCGCATGCGCAGGAAGCCGAGGAAATGACGGCCGCACCAGTCGCGCAGCTTCGACTGGGTCAGGTCTTCATGGGCCTGCCGATAGGCATCCCACAGGCGCAGCACGCCAACAAACTCGGAACGGCCATCGGCGAACTGCGCATGCGCGCTGTCGGCCGCGCCGCGTGCTTCGGGCGGACGTTCGCGCGGGTCCTGGATGCCCAGAAACGAGGCGATCACCAGCATCGGCCGCAGGCAGCCGGCGGCCTGCGCGGCGACCAGCATGCGCGCCAGCTTCACGTCCACCGGCAGGCGTGCCATCTGCTTGCCGATGGTGGTCATGCGTCGCTCGGCGTCGATCGCGCCCAGTTCGGTCAGCTGCTGCCAGCCATCGGCTACCGCGCGCTCGTCCGGCGCTTCCAGGAACGGGAAGTCCTCGATGCGGCCCAGGCCGAGCTGCAGCATGCGCAGGATCACCCCGGCCAGGCTGGAGCGGCGGATTTCCGGATCGGTGAACTCCGGCCGCGCCTGGAAATCGGTTTCGGCGTACAGGCGGTAGCAGATGCCCTCGGCGATACGACCGCAGCGGCCCTTGCGCTGGTTGGCGCTGGCCTGCGAGATCGGTTCGATGTGCAGGCGATCCAGCTTGTTGCGCGGGCTGTAGCGCTTGACGCGGGCGAAGCCCGGATCGACCACGTAACGGATGCGCGGCACCGTCAGCGAGGTTTCCGCCACGTTGGTGGCCAGCACGATGCGCCGGTTCGGTCCGGGATTGAACACCCGGTCCTGGTCCTGGTTGGACAGGCGCGCGTACAGCGGCAGCACCTCGGTATTGCGGTACTTGCGCCGTTCCAGCGACTGGTGCGCATCGCGGATCTCGCGCTCGCCGGGCAGGAAGATCAGCACGTCGCCGCGCGCGTCCAGGCGGGTGATCTCGTCAATGGCCGACACGATGGCATCGTTGACGGTGCGTTCGCCCTGGTCTTCGCCCTCGCCTTCCAGCGCGCGGTAGCGCACTTCCACCGGGTAGGTACGGCCTTCCACGCTGATCACCGGCGCATTGTCGAAATGCTGGGCGAAGCGTTCGGTATCGATGGTGGCCGAGGTGACGATCAGTTTCAGGTCCGGGCGCTTGCGCAGCAGCTGCTTCAGGTAGCCCAGCAGGAAGTCGATGTTGAGACTGCGTTCGTGCGCCTCGTCGACGATGATCGTGTCGTAGTTCGACAACCAGCGGTCGCTGGCGATCTCCGCCAGCAGGATGCCGTCGGTCATGAACTTGATGCGGCTGTCTTCGCTGACCTTGTCGTTGAAGCGCACCTGGTAGCCGACCAGCTGGCCCAGTTCGCTCCGCAGTTCCTGCGCCACGCGGCTGGCCACCGCACGTGCGGCAATCCGTCGCGGCTGGGTGCAGCCGATCATGCCGGCCTGGCCACGGCCTGCGGCCAGGCACAGTTTCGGCAGCTGGGTGGTCTTGCCCGAGCCGGTTTCACCGGCGATCACCACGACCTGGTGGTCGCGGATCAGCCCGACGATGGCATCGGCTTCACGCGCAATCGGCAGCTGCGGGTCCAGAGTGATGGACGGCTGCTGCTGCGCCCGCACCTGCCGGCGCTGCACCGACGCCTGCAAGGCCTGCTCGAAGGTGGCGGCCAGCGCCGCATCCTGTGGCTTGGCCTGGCAACGCGAGAGCATCCCCAGCAAACGGCCCCGGTCGCGGCTCATGGCACCGTCGATGGCGGCACGCTGTTGGCGCAGGCGGGGCGACGGATTTTTATCGATAGAGTTCATCAATCGGTTCGTTCAAAACTTTGAAAGCGACCAGTCATCACGACCGGTTTATTGTGAAGGCCAACGATTCCACAAGGAGGAACCCCATGGCGAAGACCAAGAGCACGACCAAGGCCAAGACCGGCAAGCAGAAGCTTGCAGCGGCGGCACCGTCGGCGCCGAACATCGATATCGGGATCACCCAGGGCGACCGCAAGAAGATCGCCGACGGTCTGTCGCGCTTCCAGGCTGACGCGTTCACGCTCTACCTGAAGACGCACAACTTCCACTGGAATGTGACCGGGTCGATGTTCAACTCGCTGCACACCATGTTCGAGACGCAGTACACCGAGCAGTGGGCGGCACTGGACGATGTGGCCGAGCGCATCCGCGCGCTGGGCTTCAATGCCCCGGGCTCCTACCGGGAATTCGCTGCGCTGACCTCGATCGCCGAGGAACCGGGCCTGACCGACAGCGCGGACTGGCGGGAAATGGTACGCCAGTTGGTGGTCGCCAACGAAGCGGTCTGCCGTACGGCACGTGAAGTGCTGGAGGTGGCGGCCAAGGGTGACGACGCCCCGACCGAGGATCTGATGACCCAGCGGCTGCAGACCCACGAGAAGTATGCCTGGATGCTGCGCTCGCTGCTGCAGTAAGGGTTAGGGGCTCGGCAGGGCTGCGCCCTGCACCCGTGGTAGTGCCGGCCGCTGGCCGGCAACAGCGACAGCAGAAGCGGGTTTCCTGAGGGATGGCGGGGTGGGCCCGGTGGCAGGGGACGCCGTAAACCCGTTCTTGGGGGCTTGGCCGCGGCATCCATGCCGCGGACACCCCTGCCACCGGACCCACCCCGCCTTCGACAGATTTCCGCGATCTGCCGGCAAAGCCATTGGGGTCAGATCCGTTTTCCGACGGGAAACGGATCCGACCCCATCTTGTTTTTCGATATCTGACAGTTTTCATCCACGCATGGCGTGGATGGCCCCACCGTCAACGGGAAGCTGTCGGGGGCGGGGCGGTGCGGGCTTGCAGGACCGTTGGCGCCATGGATGGCGCCATCGAGCCCCCAAGGACGGGTTTACGGCGTGTCCTGCAAGCCCACACCGCCCCGCCCAGCCAGAAGACACCCCAGAGCCGGCTGTTGCCTTTGACGTTGCTCTGGCTTGTAGCAGGTGCAGGGCGCAGCCCTGCCGACTCCCCCGCCGGGGTAAACTAGCCGGATGCCTTCCCGTCCCGCGCACGACCTGCTCCAACGCGTCTTTGGTTACGACGATTTCCGTGGTCCCCAGCAGGACATCGTGGAGCACGTCGCTGCCGGTCACGATGCCCTGGTGCTGATGCCCACCGGCGGCGGCAAGTCGCTGTGCTACCAGGTGCCGGCCCTGCTGCGTGACGGTTGCGGCATCGTCATCTCGCCACTGATCGCGCTGATGCAGGACCAGGTCGAAGCCCTGCGCCAGCTGGGCGTGCGTGCCGAGTACCTGAATTCAACCCTGGATGCCGAGACCGCCGGCCGCGTCGAGCGCGAACTGCTTGCCGGCGAGCTGGACATGCTCTATGTCGCCCCCGAGCGGCTGCTGACCGGCCGCTTCCTGTCACTGCTGTCGCGCAGCCGCATCGCCCTGTTCGCCATCGACGAAGCGCACTGCGTGTCGCAGTGGGGCCATGATTTCCGCCCCGAGTACCGCCAGCTGACCGTGCTGCACGAGCGTTGGCCGCAGATCCCGCGGATCGCGCTGACCGCCACCGCCGATCCGCCGACCCAGCGCGAGATCGCCGAGCGCCTCGACCTGCAGGAAGCGCGCCACTTCGTCAGTTCCTTCGACCGCCCCAACATCCGCTACACCGTGGTGCAGAAGGACAATGCCCGCAAGCAGCTGACCGATTTCCTGCATGGCCATCGTGGCGAGGCCGGCATCGTCTACTGCATGTCGCGGCGCAAGGTCGAGGAGACCGCCGAATTCCTCTGCGGCCAGGGCTTCAATGCCCTGCCCTACCACGCCGGACTGCCGCCGGAGGTGCGCGCCAACAACCAGCGCCGCTTCCTGCGAGAGGACGGCATCGTGATGTGCGCCACCATCGCCTTCGGCATGGGCATCGACAAGCCGGACGTGCGCTTTGTCGCGCACACCGACCTGCCCAAGTCGATGGAAGGCTACTACCAGGAAACCGGCCGCGCCGGCCGCGATGGTGAATCCGCCGAAGCGTGGCTGTGCTACGGCCTGGGCGACGTGGTGCTGCTCAAGCAGATGATCGAACAGTCCGAGGCCGGTGAAGAGCGCAAGCAGCTGGAGCGGGCCAAGCTCGACCACCTGCTGGGCTACTGCGAATCGATGCAGTGCCGTCGCCAGGTGCTGCTGGCCGGCTTCGGTGAGACCTATCCCCAGCCCTGCGGCAACTGCGACAACTGCCTGACCCCGCCAGCTTCGTGGGATGCGACCATCCCGGCGCAGAAGGCGCTGAGCTGCGTCTACCGCAGTGGCCAGCGCTTCGGCGTCGGCCACCTGATCGACATCCTGCGTGGCAGCGAGAACGAGAAGGTGAAGCAGCAGGGCCACGACAAGCTCAGCACCTATGGCATCGGCCGCGACCTGGATGCACGCACCTGGCGCAGCGTGTTCCGCCAGCTGGTGGCGGCCAGCCTGCTGGAAGTGGACAGCGAGGGCCACGGTGGCCTGCGCCTGACTGACGCCAGCCGCGACGTGCTGACCGGCCGGCGCCAGATCAGCATGCGCCGCGACCCGGCCAGCAGCAGCAGCGGTCGCGAGCGCAGTGCGCAGCGCACCGGCTTGTCGGTGCTGCCGCAGGACCTGGCCCTGTTCAACGCGCTGCGCGACCTGCGCGCCGAACTGGCACGCGAACAGAACGTGCCGGCCTTCGTGATCTTCCACGACAGCACCCTGCGCAACATCGCCGAGCAGCGCCCGACCAGCCTGGATGCGCTGGCCCGGATCGGCGGCATCGGCGGCACCAAGCTGAGCCGTTACGGCCCGCGCCTGGTCGAGATCGTGCGCGAGGAAGGGTAACGCCGGGCGCCCTGCAGAGCCGAGCCCACGCTCGGCTGCCGTTGCCGCAGAAGCCGCCGAGCGCGGGCGTGGCGCTACATTGGTGCAGGTCCAATCTTGAACACGACATTCAGCAACAAGTGCATCCGCGCCCGCTTGCGGCTAAATTGACGCCATGTCCCTCGCCTCGACCCTGCTGCGTGTCGTGCTCATGCTCAGCCTGTTGCTCAACGGGCTGAACGCGGCCATGGCCAGTGGCCACGAGGACATGGGGCGGATGGCGCACTCCATGGCCGCCGCTGCGGTGGACGGCGGGGCCGACTGCCATCACCACGCCGGCATGCAGGCCGACCCGGCCCCGCAGGCCAAGGCCCCCGCCCACGACGCCCACTGCCAGATCAAGGACTGCGTGCGCAGCTGCGCCCAGCACCCGCTGCTGGTCGTGCAGCCGTTGCCGTTCATGGCTGGTCCCGCGCTGTCGCTGGCCCCGCAGCCGATCCCGGCCAGCGGGCGTCCGGCGCCGCCGCTGCCGCCGATCTCGCGCCCTCCCATCGGCTGATTCCACACGCATCGTGCGCCCTGCGCACCGCAGCCGGCCGCCTGCCGGCGTCTTCACGTGTCTGGAGTCACCACCATGAATACCCGCATTCCCCCCGGTCCGGGCGCTGTGCCCATGCCGTCGCGCCGCCTGTTCGTGCAAGGCCTGGCTGCTGGCGGCGTGGTCGCTGGCATCGCCGCCGTCGGCGTGCCGCAGCGCGCGCTTGCCGCCGCCCGCGCCACGCCTCGCCTGGCCGGCGCCCCCGCTGTCCTCAGCGACACCCGCATCGAACTGGCCATCGGCGAATCGCTGGCCAACTTCACCGGGCGCACCCGTCCGGCGATCACCGTCAACGGATCGCTGCCGGCACCGATCCTGCGCTGGCGCGAAGGCCAGACCGTGGACCTGTTCGTGCGCAACACGCTGGAGCGCCACCCGACCTCGATCCACTGGCACGGCATCCTGCTGCCGGCCAACATGGACGGCGTGCCCGGCCTGAGCTTCAACGGCATCGGCCCCGGCGAGACCTACCACTACCACTTCCAGCTGAAGCAGTCGGGCACCTACTGGTACCACAGTCATTCGATGTTCCAGGAGCAGGCCGGCCTGTACGGTGCACTGATCATCGATCCGGCCGAGCCAGCGCCGTACCACCACGACCGCGAGCACGTGATCCTGCTGTCCGACTGGACCGACATGGACCCGGGGGCGTTGTTCCGGCGCATGAAGAAGCTCGCCGAGCACGACAACTACTACAAGCGCACCCTGCCCGACTTCCTGCGCGATGCGAAGCGTGACGGCTGGTCGGCCGCGCTGTCCGACCGCGGCATGTGGGGCCGGATGCGGATGACGCCCACCGACATCTCCGACATCAACGCGCACACCTACACCTACCTGATGAACGGTACGGCGCCCGCCGGCAACTGGACCGGGCTGTTCCGCAGCGGGGAAAAGGTACTGCTGCGCTTCATCAATGGCGCCTCGATGACCTACTTCGATGTGCGCATTCCCGGCCTGAAGATGACCGTGGTCGCCGCCGATGGCCAGTACATCCATCCGGTCAGCATCGATGAGTTCCGCATCGCTCCCGCCGAAACCTACGATGTGCTGGTCGAGCCCACCGGCCAGGACGCGTTTACCATCTTCTGCCAGGACATGGGCCGCACCGGCTTCGCCGCCGGCACGCTGGCGGTACGCCATGGCCTGCAGGCGCCGATCCCTGCACGTGACCCGCGCCCGTTGCTGACCATGAGCGACATGGGGCATGACATGGGCGGTGGCGGTCATGGCGGGCACGACATGACCGCGATGAAGGGCATGGAAGGCGGCTGCGGCGCCAGCATGGGCCACGGTGCGCATGGCGGCGGTGATGCCGCCAGCAAGGCGCCAAAGCACCCGGCCAGCGAGCGCAACAACCCGCTGGTGGACATGCAGAGTTCGGCGACCGAACCGAAGCTGGACGACCCTGGCATCGGCCTGCGCGACAACGGCCGCAAGGTGCTGACCTACGGCGCGATGCGCAGCCTGTTCGAGGATCCGGATGGCCGCGAGCCGGGCCGCGAGATCGAGCTGCACCTGACCGGGCACATGGAGAAATTCTCCTGGTCGTTCGACGGCATCCCGTTCGCCAGCGCCGAACCACTGCGGCTGAACTACGGCGAGCGCATGCGCATCGTGCTGGTCAACGACACCATGATGCAGCACCCGATCCATCTGCACGGCGTGTGGAGCGATCTGGAGAACGCGCAGGAGGAATTCCAGGTGCGCAAGCACACCATCGACATGCCGCCGGGCACCCGCCGCAGCTACCGCGTGCGCGCCGATGCGCTCGGCCGCTGGGCCTACCACTGCCATCTGCTCTACCACATGGAAGCGGGCATGATGCGCGAAGTGAGGATCGAAGAATGAGCCGCTCACTGCTTTCCCCCAGCCTGCTGGCCCTGGGGCTGGCCGCCGCGTTGCCGGCGTTCGCGCAATCGCATGCCGGGCATGACAGGGGCGCGATGGAGCCAGCGGCGAAGACCGCAGGAACGCCGGCCGAACAGGTCGATCCGGTCGATCATTCGAAAATGGACCATTCGACGATGGACCATTCGACGATGGATCACTCCACGATGGACCACGCAGCAATGGGTCACGCCTCGCCCGCCTCGCCCGCATCCACCGAACCGCGCGAACCCATCCCGGTGCCCACCGATGCTGACCGCGCTGCGGCCTTCCCGCCGATCGCCCATGGCGCGATGGAGCACGCGCCGGAGATCAACAGCCTGCTGCTGATCGACCGCCTCGAACACTGGGACGGCAAGGACAGCACGGGCCAGGCCTGGGAGGCCACCGGCTGGGTCGGTGGCAACATCAACCGCCTGTGGCTGCGCACCGACGGCGAACGCAGCAAAGGCCGCACCGAGTCATCGGCGGTTGAAGTCCTGTATGGCCGAAGTGTGTCGCCGTGGTGGGACGTGCTGGTGGGCGTGCGCCAGGATTTCCGGCCGGCCGACTCGCGCACCTGGGCAGCGCTCGGCATCCAGGGCCTGGCGCCGTACAAGTTCGAGAGCTCGGCCACGCTGTACATGGGCTCCGGTGGCCAGGTGCTGGCCAAGGCCGAGGTCGAGTACGACGTGCTGCTGACCAACCGCCTGATCCTGCAACCGCTGCTGGAAGCCACCGTGGCGGCCAAGGATGAACCGGAGTACGGCATTGGTCGCGGCCTGAACAAGGTCGAAGCCGGGCTGCGCCTGCGCTATGAGTTCAGCCGCCGCTTTGCGCCGTACATCGGCATCAGCCACGAACGCACGTTTGGCGACACCGCCGACTATGCCGGGGACCACGCGCGCGACACGCGCTGGGTCGTCGGCGTGCGCATGTGGTTCTGAGCAGCGGTTCGTAGGCAGTGGCCAGCCCCGGCAGCCGCCGGGGCCGGCTACACTGCGCCACGCTCCATTGCAGGCACCCCCATGTCATTGCAGATCCGCCGCGCCACCCTGGCTGATGTCGACGCCCTGTCGGCCATCGCGATCGCCACCTATAACGAAACCTGGGGCGATTCCTATCCGCCGCAGGAACTGCATGATTTCCTGCAGGCGCACTACAGCAGCGAACCGCAGCGCACCGAACTGTCCGACCCGCGCAGCGCGATCTGGCTGCTGATGGACGGTGACGCCGTGGTCGGCTACCTGGCTGCCGGCGCCAACACCCTGCCGCATGCCGATGCATGCGAGGGCGACATCGAACTGAAGCGGTTCTACATCCTGGCCGCACACCAGAATGGCGGCCATGGTGCACGCCTGATGGACGCGTTCATGGCCTGGCTGGACCAGCCGCACCGCCGCACCCTGTGGGTGGGCGTATGGGAAGAAAACTTCGGCGCGCAGCGCTTCTACGCGCGATACGGCTGCAGCAAGGTCGGCGAGTACGACTTCATCGTCGGTGACACGCACGACCGCGAGTTCATCCTGCGGCGGCCGTAATCATTCGCCCCATGGAGAGTCGAGCTACGCTCGACTATCGGCGGCGACATCCAGTCGAGCATGGCTCGACGCTACAAGCTAGAAATCGAACAGCTCCGACAGGAAGCTGTCCTTCTTCTTTTTGCGGTAGCCCTGGCCCCGGTTGTCCTCGTAGCGCTGGCCGAGGTGGCGGGTGTCACGGTGCATCACCGGTGGCGGCGCGGACGCCGGCTGAGCCTGCACGGGCGCTGGCGAAGGTACTGCAGCACCCGCACGCTCGATGATCTTGTCCAGCTCGCCACGATCCAGCCATACCCCCCGGCAGCTCGGGCAGTAGTCAATCTCGATGCCATGGCGTTCGGCCATCTGCAGGGTCTGGGTCTTGCACACGGGGCACAGCATCGGCGTCGCTCCTGTCGGTGTGGTAACGACTCTACCTGCGCGGCGATGACTCTGCGGCAACACATGACCGATGGCACAAGGACTTCCGGCGCGTGCCAGCCCACCTGCCGCGCAGCACACTGCGGTCTCGTTCAGCCGGAGGTGCGTGCATGACTGTGCTGTCCCGCCAGCCCGCCCCCGTACGCGTGCTGCTGGTCCTACTCGGCGTCGGCCTGGGCCTGAACCTGCGCGATATCGCCGCGGCCATCGGCACACCGATCCCGGCGCTGCCGATCCCCTATGGCGGCAGCCTGCTCGACAACGCACTGGCGGTGCTGATGGCAGTGCTGTTGGCCCTGCTGCTGCGCCCCCGCGGCATGGGCCTGCTGGCCAGCCTCGGGCTGCGCGGAAACGGCTGGGGCGGACCGTTGTGGGTGCTGCTGGCCAGCCTGACCTGCTGGCTGGGACTGGCGCTGCTCGGCACGCCGAACACCGCGCTGACCGCGTTGGACGCCACGATGCTGGCGGTAATGTTCCCACTGGCCGAGGAAGTGCTGTTCCGCGGCCTCGGCTTCGTGCTGCTGGTGAAGATCGTGCGCGCCCCCTGGCCATGGCTCGCGCTGCCGCAGGCGCTGTTGTTCGGCATGGTGCACTGGCTCGGATTCGGCGGGCTTGATGGCGGCGGCACCGCACTGTTCGTCGGTGCGGTGATCGCCCTCGGTGGCTTCAGCTTCGCCTGGCTCGACCACCTCGACGGCGACACCCTGTGGTGCGGCCTGATCCTGCACGTTTCGATGAACCTTGCCTGGAATGTGTTCAGCCTCGACGACGCCGTCGCGCTGGGCTGGCAGGCCACCGGCCTGCGCATCGGCACCGCCCTGCTGGCGGTCGCGGTCCTGGCCTGGCAGGTGCGCCGCCGGCGCCAGACGCACCTGTAACGCCCACTTAGCTTGCCGTGCACGCCGGTATCACCCCCGGCTTGCGCATACTTGCGCGCCTTTCGCTCCCCTGTTGTCCGGAGTTGCCGCGTCATGTTGCTGTCCAAGCGCCACGTTGAGCCCCGCGTCCTGTTGATCGAGGACGCAGAAGAAACCCGTGAACTGAGCCGCTTGGCGCTGGAAAGCCAGGCGTGCCATGTGGTGGGCGTGAGCTCTGCCGAAGCGGCACTGGGCCTGCTGGCAGCCGGCGAACGTTTCGACCTGCTGTTCACCGATGTCAACCTGGGCCCGATCAGCGGCATCGAGGCCGCCAACCGGGTCCGCAACCTCCACCCCCAGCTGCCGATCCTGGTGACTTCGGGCATGGACCAGCACGCGGTGCTGCCCCAGTTGCGCGACGGCATTCATTTCCTGCCCAAGCCCTACAACATGAGCGAACTGCTCGATGCGATCCGGCTCTGCTTCCGGCACGCCGATGTGGGCGTATTGACCGGACCGGATGCACAGGCAGCCTGAAGCATTCATCCACACCACACCCCGACATCCATGCCATGCGTGGATGCCACCGGCCATCAACCGCCGGTATACGGTCCCTCGCCCGGCATCACTTCCAGCAGCGCACGGGTGATCGCCCGCGGGTAGACGGTCAGGTGGTCCTCACCGTCGATCACCACGTTGTCCACCTTCAGCTTGCGGCCACTGCGCTGAAGCTGGGCGGTGAAGTCGGCGGTCTGGCGCAGCATGTCGTTGCCGGTTGAATAGCGCGGCCCGGGCTTGTCCGTTTCATAGCTGCCCACCGACAACAGCACGCGCGTGGGCTGCGCCGGGATGACGGCGGCGTCCTGCATGCGTGGCAGCAGCAGCTGGTCGAACCACAGCGACGGACTGGACAGGATGTAGGTGCTGAACAAGTCCGGCTGGGTGGTCAGCACATAGGCGCCGAACAGCGCGCCATAGGAGTGGCCGGCGAACATGCGGCGGGTGGGATCGGTGCGGTAGCGCGCATCGACCATCGGCAGCACCTGCGCCGCCAGGAAATCGCGGTAGTGCGCGGCCCCGCCGTAGGTGACGTCACCGCTGTAATAGCCATCGACCGTACGCGCCGGGCTGCTGGGCGTGTAGTCGCGCGAGCGGCTCTGCTTGGAGGTCAGCCCCTCCTGCGGCGGCAGCCCGACCAGGATGAAGTTCTCGATGTTGACGCCCTGCTGCCCCACCAGGTTGCGCACGCTGCGCACCAGCGGAAAACTGTACAGCGCATCGGTCACGTACAGCACCGGATAGTGCTTCTCCGGATGCGCGGCGTAGTCGGCCGGCAGTGCGACCCAGATCGGGTAATCGCGCCCCGCCGGGTCATGCACGCGCAGCGCTTCGGTCTCCGGCAGCACCACGCCCGGCGTGGCAGGCGGCGCACTGTCCTTCGCTTCACTCCGCATTGTGGGCGGCGCCACCGACATCGCACAGCCACTCACGGCCAGGCAGGCCGCCACACTCCATCCACGCACACGCTGCATCCACACTCTCCCGTTGCGGGCGACGCACCGGATGGCGCCGCTGCCGCATCCTCACATGGCATGCCGCGGCGCGCCAATCCTCCGGATCAGGGCGAGGCCGACGGCGGCGCCGGGAACAGCGTGCGCAGCGCCTGCAATGCGGCCGGATGATAGATCGTGGCGTGGGTTTCCTCCGGCAGCGGCAGGTACTTCACCAGCGGCGACGGCGAGGCCTGCTGCAGGATCTCGGCCAGTCGTGCAGTGGATGCGGCCAGTTCCGGCTGCCCACTGCTGGCCAGGAACACGCGCGGCCGTGCGCGCGTCACCGCCGGCAGCTGTCTGGCCGCCCCGGCCAGCATTGCACCCTGGTTCCACCACAGGCTGGGGTCCAGCGCGATGTAGCTGTTGAACAGCGCCGGCTCCTGCAGCAGCGTCTCGACCACGAACAGTCCGGCCAGCGACTCGCCGATCAGCGCGCGCTCTTCGGTGGTCGGGTAACGCTGCCGTACCTGCGGCATCAGTTCATCGCGCAGGAAGCTGCGGTAAGCCGCCGATCCACCAATGCGTGGCGCGATCTTCTGGTCCTGCGGATCACTGCTGGGGCCGGTCATGTCGCGGCGGCGCTCGGTGTTCTCGATGCCGACCAGCAGGAACGGGCGCATGCTGCCGTTGCCGCTCAGCACCTGCACCAGCCCGGCCACGTGCAGGAAGTCCTCGCCGATGCCGCCGTCGGGCATGTACAGCACCGGCAACGGCGCCTTCGGGTCCAGGCCCCACGGCTGCGGGCGGTAGACGTTGATGCGGCGGGTTTCGCCCAGCGCCTTCGACTCGATGGTGAAGGTTTCGCCGATCACCAGTGGGGTTGCGGCAGCCTGTGCGGGCGGCGCGGGTTCTGCCGCCTTCAGAGGTGCTGTGGAGACAACCGACAACAACAGTGACAGCACGATCAGGCGCATGACGGGCCCCCTCCTGGGAAAGACGCCGAGCATAGCGTCAAGGCCAGGGCATTGGCGACTCCGCATGCCTGCACGTGTACAACGGCACTGCGCGATGCTTGAAGTCCCTCAAAGAATGGCTGGCATCCGGGTGCTACCCTGCATCGTTTCCTGCAAGGGGTTCGGATATGGGAGGTTTCAGCATCTGGCACTGGATCATTCTTCTGGCCGTCGTTCTCATCCCGGTCGGCATCGCCGCCGTCATCGCAGCGATTGTTCTCAAGCGAAGGTAGTAGCTTCTCAGCTGCGGCCTCCCTTGTTCGCAGGGGGGCTGCGCCGCGCTGCACGCCATCAGCGCGTGGCCCGAACCTCCGGTTCTGCGGGTCGGCCAGGCGTCGCACACAGTCGTGCAAGCCCACCCGACGCACTGGCCGGTCCGGTGCCGCCCCAGGACGGGACCGGGTCAGTACAATGCGCGGCAGCAGGGGAGAAAAGATGAGCCAGCACGCCAGTCCACACCGCTTTCTGTCGCTGCAAGTTCTACGCGGCGTCGCAGCGCTGGCCGTGGTCGTGTTCCATCTTCGGGGTGTCGAGATCAAATATCTGCCTGGTGAGGCGATCCTCGACGGGATCGGGCGCTACGCGGACGCCGGCGTGGATCTGTTCTTCGTGTTGTCCGGCTTCGTCATGACCACCCTCACCGCCGGTCGCGAGGGAGGAATTGCCGCCGCCGGCACCTTCCTGGCCCGGCGTGCGTGGCGGGTGCTGCCGCCGTACTGGATATTCACTACCTTGGTGGTGGTGTTGATGGCCCTGGTCCCGACGATGGTGAACTCGTCTTACCACGACCAGAGCATACTGGCCTCCTATCTGTTGATTCCGCACCAGCAACTTCCAGTGTTGACGGTAGGGTGGACTCTGGTGCACGAGGCCTACTTCTATCTGATGTTCGCCGTGGCGATCGCCTTTGTCCCGGCTCGAGCCCTGACCACGTTCCTGCTCGGGTGGGCCGCTCTGATCGGCGCCGCCCATCTGTTTGCACCGGCGGCCACTTCGCCAGCCCATGTGCTGGTCATCAATCCGCTCACCTTCGAATTCATTGCGGGTGCGCTGCTGGGCCTGCACTGGCGCTACCTTCCGCGCAGCCTTGGCTGGCCCTTGGCACTTGGCGGGGGAGCACTCGCGGTGGCCGCAGCCAGTCTTCTGCCCACCGAAGGCCCGTCGATCATGCCGGTGTGGACCCGGGTCATGCTGTTTGGCACGGCCAGCGCGCTCCTTGTCGCCGGGGCAGTGCTGATCGAAGCGCGTGCACGGCGAGCGCCACCGAACAGCCTGATCCTGTTGGGCGATACGTCCTATGCCCTGTATCTGTCCCATATCTTCGTGATCTCGGTCGCCGGCCGCCTATGGTCGATGCTGCTGCCCGCAGGGGCCTGGTGGAATCACGGCCTCTTCGTTGCTGCGACCCTGCTGGCATGCTGCGTGGTCGGCTATCTGGTGCATCGCGTGGTCGAACGGCCGTTGCTGCTGTTGCCGCAGCGGATGGCACAGCGCGGGCTCAGCAGGCCTGCATAGTTCCAGGCCTTGCCGGGACAGGCGCCTGGGAAAGTGTCGTCTTTGAATCGTCACTGACGGCACGCACAGCGAATGGCATACAAAGCCAGCACGACACGTGCGTACATCCGCCATTGATCGCGGACGCGGAACTCGCCTCATGCCCCTCCGTTCGGGCCGGGTCATCCGCATTCCGCGCTTTGCGCCGTGCCCGACCCCAGCCGCCGGGCGCCGGACGCCGGACGCCGAAGCAGGAACACTGCGCCATGATCCGGGCCATGCTCGGCCTGGTTCCTTCTCGGACCCCATCCAGACTTGCAAGGAGGTTCACATGCTGAATGCCGTGATCATGACCGCGCTGGCCGCCGGCTCGCCAACCTACGCCGATTGCCTGCTTGGCAACATCCAACCCGGGTCGTCCGACCCTGCGGTACAACTGATACAGCAGGCATGTGCTGCGAAGCATCCGGAGAGCTTTGCCGCAGCGATGGAGCTGGAACGCAGGTTCAGTGAACAGCGGCAGGCCGACTTCGCGGCGGTCCAGGCGCAGGCGGCACGTTCTGCGAATGCGGCAGCGACGGCTGCACAGCAAGCTGCCGACGTGGCGGCCGCCAAAGCGAAGGCGGCAGGGACGCAGTAAAGGCGGCGAACAGGTGCAACAAAAAAGCACCGCCAAGCGGTGCCTTTCGGAATGATCTGGATACCGGATGCAATGGTGGGCCGTGAAGGATTCGAACCTTCGACCAAAAGATTAAAAGTCAGCCAGACATCCATTATCAATCAATATCTTAACCAGCTCAATTTTTCCGCCGCCGGATCGTGAAACGTCTGCCCCAGCTAGGTGAGCCGCAGAATTTTTCCGCTATCATCCCTAATCCTACGAACCTAGGGGATCACCGTGTACTTCCATATTGATGAATCAGGAAACACGGGAAACGATCTCTTTAACAGGGATCAGCCCAAGCTCAGCTACGGTGTAATTTCAAGCAGAACCAATGTCGACGCCCTCGGCGTCGACATCCATCGTCAGATGCTCAGGAAGGCAGGCCGAGGCGAGCTACACGCAAAGAACTTGCGCGCTAATGGAATTATCGCGTTGGCACCGATGTTGGAAAAGCTCCAGGACAAGATGAAGTTCGATTTCGACTTCTACTTCATCGAGAAGGAGACGCTAGCGATCATCCTCTTTTTCGACGCAGTCTTCGACGCCGGCATCAATCCTGCCGTCAGGTGGGAGAACTACTGGACGCCAATGCGATTTATCATCATTCATAAGCTTGCGTATCTCATGGACGACAGTCTCCTCCGCAAAGCGTGGGACTTGTGCACCACCCGAAGGATCGAACCTCGTGCCGCAGAAATTGTGGCGCTTCTGAAAGAGATAAAGAGTCGCGCACTAGCTACGAATTGGGACATCCGAAGCAAAGAGGTAATCGCAGACGCCCTCTCATACGGAATGAAGAATCCGCTTGCTCTCGACTTTGGACAGCCTGATCGCAAACTCGTATCGCCAAATGCGGTTGGCTTTCAATTTGTGGTCAGTTCCATAGCACGACGACTGAGAAACAAGTGTGCAGGAGATGCGTCCAAAATTGTTGTCGATCGGCAGACCGAGTTCAACGAAGCCCAGATCAAAACGCACCAAGTACTGAAGCTCATGCACGACGGAATGCGAGGGGCGCCAGCTAATCAGCGCTTGCTACTCACGAACCACCCGCTCTATATGCACATGGCTGAAGGGGATCTTCTTGGACTGAACCTTCCAGGCAAGCAAATCGATATCGCAAATAGTGAAGACTCAATAGGCCTTCAGATCGTCGACATTTATCTTTGGATCGCCCAGAAATTTCTTGATCGAAAGCTCCCACCCGCGCTTTTCGATCTCGCGAGAAAAGTGCTTCGAAGATCTTACGTTGACGGCATCAGCATGACCGGTATGCAGCAAAGGTACGAAAATTTTGAGGCGCTCTTGCCGGCGTTCCACCATTTGTCGGACGAACAACTACGTGCCGCCGCTGCTTCGGTTGAGGCTCATCGTTCAAAAGTTCGCGATATGGATCTGAATTTAGCTTGACCGCCCCCCGCAGGCGTTGCTCTTAGTCAACCTGCTACTCCGCGCGGCATCACGGCGACGGCTAATCTCCACAACGTCTAACCGAGCAGCGCCTCTTGCCTCCTCACTTCCATCACGGAGTAGAGAGCTCCTGGCTGATAGCTTCCGCAGGCCCGCGCCACTCCACTTAGCGGTGGCGAAACGAGCAACGGGCTGACCGCTACGCTGAGCGAACGCCAGCACCCGGCTATCCCTCCCAGCCGAACGGTGGCTTGATGTGCAGCTTCGCCAACCTGTTTGCGCGCACCGCCTCCCGAAAGGCCTGGACCTTGGCCACATCCTCGCGCAGCCGAACCTCGTGGCGGGTCACCCACATCTCGGCGCCGGCCCGGCCCTGCTCGTAGCTGGTACACCAGCGGAACGGCCCACCCGGGCCATGCCGGTGCCGGTCGAGATTGGCAATCCAGATGCCGTCGCCCACCCGTTGCGCCAGCGAAACCACCCACACACCACTGCAGGCGATGACGGTCGGTGGCTCGCTGGGGACGCTTGCAGAACTCGTTGTCCAGTAGAAGTCGGGGGCAGCGGCATGGCCGACGGGATACGGCTGGGCGTCGCAAACGCTGCGACAAGGGAGTGGGCGGCAGACGTGAGTGTATGCGCGGCGGGGATGCTGATGGCCCCCTTACGCGCGATAAGGTGCAATTTTTCAGGTGACCACGGGAAAGAGGTAACAAAGGTAACCTCTCTGAAATAAGCGACCAATTCTCCTTTATAAACAATGGCTTATATTGAATCTATCAAGGTAACAATAGGGTAACCTCTGAGTAATCCCATTACCTTCTTCAGAGGTAACATTGGCGAAAGAAAATTTCCTTATGAATCAATGACATTACTTTGTAGGGATCGAAAAATTACCTCAAATCACCTCGAAAGGTAACCACCACTTTTCCTTTTATATCAATCACTTATAAGCGATTGGAATGCTCGTGTTACCTGGTTACCTCGTTCCCGTGGTCACCTGAAAAATTGGCTGCGCCCCAAGGTGGCCGAAGGACGCCACATGGCGCCACGCAGACACCCCCTATCCCGCAGGGAACCGCAGGGCGAGCCGGTGCCAGCGAAGCCCGGAGAACGCCATACAGGGCCGGGGCTGGGCCTTGTTGCAGGCAGTGCAGAAAAAGCACCCTACTAAGTGCGCAGGCGTGGCGGGGAGACGAGTGCGCTCGGCAAGGCCAGAGTTGGCGCAAAGGCGCCGGGACCTACGAACCGTCATCTGACCTGTTCCGTTGGACGAGTCTTCACGCAGGTTCTTCCGGTGCCGGCGTGGTGTTTGCCCGCTCTGAGCCTGCCCCGCAGAACACACCTGAAAGGTATCCCGCCCTTGCACACAGGCCAGGCGAAAGCGCCGACCTCGCTCGTTAGCTTCAAGTCGGAGTGCAACCCGCTGCGTACATGCTTTACCGATGGTGGCTACTGGCGCAAAGCGGCGCGCGCGCCGCCGATGGCGTACGGGTGACCGGCGAGAGCGCGTCGAATGCTCTTGCCGGCAGCGTTCCCAGCTAGAATCTGGCTTGGACGACTGGTCCTATCGGGGTCCAAGGATCGGTAAAGGTGCGAACAAAAAAGTTCTCTAACTTCAATTGGGTGATTACACTCAAACCCCTCTAGGGAGGTACACATGAGCAAGGCTGCAACCGGTGATATCCGCGACGTCAACTTCGGCCGCCTTGACGCGGAAAGCGACCCCGATCTTGGCGAATTCTTCTTAGATACAGGCGTTACTTCACGCATTGGCAATGGCGAGCTCATGCTCATTCTCGGCCGAAAGGGCTCCGGAAAGACTGCTCTTTTCACCGAAGCCAAGCTGCGCCCTGGCATCCTCCGTCTCGATTTCGATGACTACGCGTGGGACGCCCATAAGGCAATCCAAGAGCTGGGCGGCTCAGCTGACTCGAGGTACATGGCGTCCTGGGCGTTCACATTCCTGGTGGCCGCGTGTCAAGAATGGATGACGTCGCCATTCGCCGAAGTGCGCGACGCAGCAAAAGCGATGCACCTGCGCATCTACGGCGCAGATGCTGTGGGCGGAAAGCTCGACATTCTGTTCGACCGTGCCAAGCGACTCCGCCAGATTGAACTTCCTCATGCTGGAGACTTCGCCGGCCTAGGCTCCTTAGAGTTTGCCGAACCCGTCGGCGCACAACTCGCTCAAACAGCTCATCAATGGGTCCCGCTATTGGAGCAACTCGCAAAGGCATGTCTCGCGAAGCACCCGCTTACTATCTTCATCGATAGGCTTGATGATGGCTGGGATGCGTCCGAGGAAATTAAACTGATGCTCGCCGGTGCAATTAAGGCCGCCCGCAATCTCAATCTACGGTTCCGGCGTCTGCAGAAGACACCATTCGTGGTTCTGTTCTTGCGTACGGACATCTACGAGCTTCTGCGGTTCGGGGACAAGGGGAAGCTCTCGCAAGACCTCGAGAACATCGAATGGTCTGACCAGGCACTTATCTCGATGGTCAACAAGCGCATTGCCAATTCTTGCCCAGTTCGCGTGGAAGATGCATGGGATTCCGTCTTCTCAACTGAGCGTATCCGCCAGCGCACGACGATTCAGCGATACATCCTCAAACGCACAATGCGCCGGCCTCGTGACCTCGTGGCGTTCTGTCTGGAAATCAAAAAGGCCGCTAAGAGCAGCGGGGTATCGGTTGCCACTCGAGCAGAAGTTTACAAGGCAGAGGAAGCATATTCCGCTCATATATACGGGGAGCTGGTTGATGAAATGCACAAGCAGCTACCCGATACCGATCGATACTTCGCTGCGCTGAACAAAGTTGCGCACGTCAAGTTCAATCAGGCGGCATGGAGCGCAGCCGTCAAGTCAGTAGACGCGCAATGTACGGACCCCGACGTATGGCTAAACCATCTTTATAACTATGGCGTCGTGGGAGTTCCCATCGTTGGCGGAAACGCTGGCGGCAGCAAAGTGGAGTTTGTTTACGACAACCGCTTCAGCCAGAAGAACATCGCCGGTGAAGTCGTTGTTCATCCCGCGCTTATCAAAGTCTTGAAGCTCAAGGAAGGATCTGCCGCCGACCCAACCCCTGTGGAGTATGACGAAGAAGCTTAGAAATAGTTGTTGGGCGCGGGGCGGCCCCCTAGTGCGCCGGCCCCGCGACGATGCGGATCGAAGAGCCATGCGCGGACAATGATGCCCCCTCCCAACTGCATCCCGAGCGATTTCACCACAGCGAACTTCTTTCGCACACCATTTAGCCCAATGCCGCTCCCAGCTCGAAGGCGTCAAAGCGGATCACCTCCTGCCCGAGCCACTCGTTGATCGCGGTCATGCGCGTCTGCAGAGGGGCGAGTTCCATTGCCGCCCACACCGCCGCGGCGTCCCGAATCGAGCCAAAGCCGCCGCTGTTCTGCGGGACGATACCGAGCAGTTGCGGCGGCACCCGCAGCGCAGCCAGCATGTCATCACGGGTCACGCTCTTGATGCCGGTGAATTCGTCCCTGGCCGCGACCTCGCTGACCGGAATCACCTGCAGCCCGTCCTTCTTCCCGCTGGGCGAGTGCACGAACAGGTTCTTGAAGTTGCCCGGCCCGCGCGATTGCCGCAGTGCATCGCGCAGCGCATCCACATCCGCGCCATCCGCCTGGGCGTCGGTCAGGTAGAGGATGTAACCGGCGTGGGAGCCGTTGTTGTAATACTTCCGCCGGAACAGCGTGGCCGATTCGTTGAGCAGCGCGGCCTGCACGGCCGGCATCCATTCCGGCAATCCGTAGATTTCCTGATCGGCATCCGCCTCCCGCAGCTGGAACACCTCACCGGCGGGAAACTCATGCTCCACCCGTCCGGCGCGCACCTGAAAGAACTCACCGGGCTGGACACCACGGCGCACGTACTGCGCCAGCGGCACGGCCAGGCTGTGTGCGGCGCCTGACATGGCACGGCGTCGCTCGACATACGCCATGCCGAACGTGGTGTAGTCCAGCGCCAGCTGCGAGAACGCTTCGCGGCTCAGCAGCCGGTGCGGCCGGAACGTGCGCACCAGCATGTTGCGTTTGAACGTCAGGCCACTGTGCAGGTACGGGTTGGAGCGCGTGGTGCGCGACAGCCCTTGCAGATCCACCGGCGGCTCGAAGTAGCGGCCATTGCGCCAGCATTCGAGGTAATCAAGGAAACCACGCGATTCCAGCACCGGGCTGGCCTCGCCAAAGGTGAACGCCTCGATACTCGCCGGCGGCGCGCTGGGTGCGCCCTGGTCAGTGTCGGTCATCAGAAAATCTCCATGGTGCCGCGCGCAGCCTGTCCGCCTTCCAGCGGTTCATTCTGCAGCGCGTGCATGAGTGCCCAGGCCAAGTCGGCATGGCCAGTGGTACGCGTGCGCCCTGCGGTGTAGGTCACCTGGCGCCCGCTCGGGGTGATGGTTTTCTGGATCGCCAGCAGCGATTGCGTGAGGTCGGTCCAGCCGGCGTCGTACTCCAGCCGTTCGTCATTGATAACGTCGTAGGCTTTCAGCACCAGCCGCGTTTTCACCTCGGGCGAGTAGTTGAAGACGGTCACGCCGGGGAAGAACTGGCGCACCAGCTGTGCAACGCCGGTGCCCATGCCGGTCGCGTCCACGCCGATGTAGGTCACCCAATAGCGCTTGGTGATCTGCTCGATAAACGCGGCCTGGTCTTTGAACTCCATGCCCTTGAACTGATGGCGTTCCAGCACGCGGAACTTGCCCCCAGGCACCAGTGGCGGGGCCACCACCACGATGCCCGCGCTGTCGCCGGTCTCGGCCGGGTCGTAGCCGATCCACACAGCGCGGTCGCCGTAGGGCCGGACGGCAAACGGCTTGTAGTCGTCCGCCCACTCGACCCAGCTATCGACCTGACAGGGCTGCAGCATCGTGAGGGGGAATACGCTGGCGCTGTCATCCACGAACTCGCACATCAGCAGATTGGCGAATTCCTCGGCGCTGTAGTCGCGGCGTAGTTCCTCAATATCGAACAGGTCACAGCCACGGCCTGCCGCATCGAGAACGGTCACGATCTGGCGCCAGATCGCGTCCTCGCAACGCCGGCCGCCCATCAGGCGCGCGTGGCTCACATCCAGCTGGATCTGCTGGGACACCGAGCGTCCTTTGTTGAAGCGCTCGCCGGTCCAGAAATCGAAGGCTTCATGCGCCATGGTGGACGGCGTGCTGAAGTAGGTCTTGCGCCACTTCTTGTGCATCGCCATGCCGCTGGCGACCTTGTTCAGCTGGTTGAAACCGTAGGTCCAGAAGAACTCGTCAAAGTAGAAATTGCCGTGGTAGCCCTGTGCAGTGCGGGCGTTGGTGCCCAGGAAGAACAGCTCGGCGCCATTGGCCAGGGTGATCGGGTCGCCAGTCAGGTCACGGTCCAGCACCTCACGCACGAACCCGCGCATGTAGCCGAGGAAGATGTGCGCCTGGCTCTTGGATGCGCTCAGGAAAATCTGATTGCGGCCGGTGGTCAGCGCGTCGATCAGCGCCTCGCGTGCGAAGTAGTAGGTGGCACCGATCTGGCGCGACTTCAGGATGATGCGCGTGCGTTCGTTGCCCGCCCGGTACCAATCGCGCTGGTAGTCGAAGCAGCCATCCACGAACGCCGTCTGCAGGCGCTCGATCTCTTCCTCGCTGAACTCGTTCTTGCGCGCCTTCTTCTTGGGAGCGGCGTTGCGGTTGGCCACCGCCGGATTGAGGTCAGCCTCGTTGCCACCGCCCTGGTACCGTTGAATGCGCGCCTGCCGTTCCAGCTGGCGGTGCAGCAGATCAATCTCTTTGAAGTCACCGCCGGTCTTGCCTTCCTTGTGGATCAGGATGGCCAGGCGTGCCTCCAAGGCGCCACCGATGCGCTCGACGGTGTCTGCTCGGTCCCATTCGTCTCGCGCCTTCCAGCTGTGGACCGTCTTTTCCTTCTCGCCGATCAGCGAGGCGATATCGCACACGCGCCAACCCATCCAGTACAGGAACTTGGCTTGGCGTCGTGGATCGACGTGGAGTTTTTCGGCTACGCTGGTCACGTGAACAGGTTGCCCGCCGCCACGCGCGCGCGACACGAAAAACCCACGTAGAACAGCGGCTTACAAACTGACCGCGTTGCCGCTACAGCGCCCTCATTCGACCATGGGTCATCGCATCGAGAACCGATGCGCAACGACACCAGAAGAGGGCGAGATGGCCAGCAAAACCAAGAAGCGTTCCGAGTTCTTTCGTGTTGCCGTCGAAGGCGCCACCACCGATGGCCGAGTGATCGAGCGCCAGCAGATTGCCGAGATCGCCGAGACCTACAACCCGGAGGTGTACGGCGCACGCATCTGGCTGGAACACTTCCGCAGCACGCTGCCGGACAGCCCGTTCCGCGCCTATGGCGACGTGCTGGCGGTGAAGGCCGAGGAAGTCGAAATTGCCGGCAAGAAGAAGCTGGCGCTCTTCGCCCAGGTCGAGCCGACCGATGACCTGGTCGACATGGTCAACGTGCGCAAGCAGAAGGTCTTTACCAGCATCGAGATTTCCCCGGAGTTCGCCGACAGCGGCAAGGCGTACCTGTTCGGCCTGGCCGTGACGGACTCCCCCGCCAGCTTGGGCACCAGCATGCTCGCGTTCTCGGCCCAGCACCCGGAGAGCAGCCCGCTCAAGGACCGCAAGCAGGCCCCGGAGAACCTGTTCACCGAAGCCACCGAGACGGTCATCAAGTTCACCGCCGAGGATGAGCCGGAGGATCGCCCCGGCCCTGTCGCCGCGTTCCTTTCGAGCCTCGGCCTGGGCAAGAAGGCCGCGCCGGCGCCTGCCAAGGAAGATCCCGAGTTCAACGTGGCCGAGTTCGCCGTTCAGCTGCTCGGCGCGGTGGGTGAACAGGATGCGGCCATGGCCAAGCTCGGCCAGGACAACCGCGCACTGCGCGAGCAGGTGCAGGCGCTGTCCACTCAGGTCGCCGGCCTGCGCAAGAGGCTGGACGACACCCCGCAGGCACTCACCCAGCGTCCGGTTGTTCCGGGTGGCAAGGATGTGGACGCCGCCAACATCACCGATTGCTGATCGGACCCTCTCTCAACATTCCGGAGCTACCCCATGCGTACCGAAACCCGCCGCCTGTTCGAGGGCTACACCCAGCAGGTTGCCACGCTGAACAACGTCAGCGGTGTGGCCAACACCTTCTCTGTCGAGCCGACCGTGCAGCAGAGCCTCGAAGCCCGCATGCAGGAAAGCAGTACCTTCCTGCAGGCGATCAACATGGTCGGCGTGAACGAACTGAAGGGCCAGAAGGTTGGCGTTGGCATCACCGGCACCATTGCCGGCCGCACCGACACCAGCGGCAACGGCGAGCGCAATCCGTCCGATCCGACCTCGCTGGTGTCCAACACCTACGAGTGCCAGAAGACCGACTTTGACACCGCCCTGCCCTATGCCCGTCTGGACGCCTGGGCACATCGCCCCGAGTTCCAGACCCTGATCCGGGACGCGATCATCCAGCGCCAGGCACTGGACCGGATCATGATCGGTTGGCACGGCACCAGCATTGCCATCAACACCAACCGCGTCGCCAATCCGATGCTTCAGGATGTGAACAAGGGCTGGCTGCAGAAGTACCGCGAGCATGCGCCCGAGCGCGTCATGACCGAAGGCGTCGATGGCAGCGGCAAGATCAAGGTGGGCGGTACCGACGCTGACTACGGCAACATCGATGCCCTGGTGATGGACCTGGTCGCCAACCTGATCGACCCGTGGCATCAGGAAGATCCGAGCCTGGTGGTGATTTGCGGCCGCCAGTTGGTGCACGACAAGTATTTCCCGATCATCAACCGTGACAACGCCCCCACCGAGAAGGTCGCGGCCGAACTGATCCTGGGCGCCAAGCGCATCGGTGGCCTGCAGCCGGTCATCGTGCCGTTCTTCCCGGCCAAGTCGCTGATGGTGACCAGCCTCAGCAACCTGTCGCTGTACTGGCAGATTGCCTCGCGCCGCCGTCACATCATCGAGCAGCCGAACAAGAACCGCGTCGCCAACTTTGAGTCGTCCAATGATGACTACGTGGTGGAGGACTATGGTCTGGGCGCGGTGGCCGAGAACATCGAGTTCGGGATCTGACCATGGCCGACACCCCCGCAAGCCGCCATGTAAAGCGTGCGCTCGCCTCGAAGGAGGCGGCGCGCACCGCCGGCAGCAACCTGATGGAAGGGACCACGATCTACCAGCAGATGCAGGTGCGCCTGGCCTCCGACCGCGCCCGCCTGAAACAGATCCAGTCCACGCAGGGCAAGGCTCAGCTCAAGGCTGCACTGCTGCCGTCCTACGCCCCGTATCTGGAGGGTGTGCTTTCGGCGGACGCCGGCGGCAAGGACGAAATCGTCTCTACGCTGATGCTGTGGCACTTCGATGCCGGGCTGTTCGATGCCGGCCTCGACATTGCGCGGTACGTCCTGGCCCACGGTCTGGATATGCCGGACACCCACAAGCGCACAGCGGCTTGCGTGGTGGCTGAGGAGATCGGGTTGGCCGCGCTGAACGCGCTCAAGACCAGCGCCCCGTTCGACCTGAATGTGATCGACCGGGCGGCCACGCTCACCGACGGCCAGGACATGCCCGACGAAGTGCGCGCCCGTCTGCTGCTGGCGCGTGGACGCAGCCTGCTGGCCACCGATACCGAGGCTGCGCCGCTGAGCGCCGACGCAGTCGCCCGGGCCATCGAAGACCTGCGCACCGCCATCCAGCTGCATGACAGCTGCGGCGGCAAGGAAGACCTCAAGCGCGCCGAGCGCCTGAAGAAGAAGTTCGAGGACAGCCAGTCCAACGACTGACCTCACACCGAGCGTACCCCGCGACCCCGCCGGCTCGGGGCCGATCACCAAGACCTCTCTCCCTTGGTGTGACGCCCCGACCACCGGCGACCTACGGACACACCATGAGCGCATTCACCGCCAACGCATCGCCTGCACCCAAGCTCGCCCCCGTCACCGCCGGTGCATTCTGGCCGGAGATCGACGTGGAGGCGCTGCGCGAAGCCATCCGGGTGCCGGGTGATGTGCTGGCGGCGCGGCTGCGCAACACCGTGGTGCTTGCCGTCGCCTCGGTGACGCGGGAGCTGGCGTTGTGGCAGGCCCGCAAGGAAGCGGACGGCTTTGCTGCGCTGGCAGACATACCGGCGCGGCAGATCGACGGAGAGTCGGTGCTGCTGCAGCTGTACCGGCGCGCAGTGCAGTGCTGCACCGCCGTGGAGCTGCACGAGCGCTACCGGTCCTATGACGCTACCGCCCAAGGCAATCAACGCGCCGACGATCTGACCCCGACCATTGATGAACTGCGGCGCGATCACCGCAACGCCATCAGCGATCTGCAAGGGCTGCGCCGGGTCACGGTGGAGTTGATCTGATGCGCGTCCGCTCACTACAGGGCGACACCATCGACGCGCTGTGTCATCGGCACCTCGGAACCACCGCCGGCATGGTCGAGAGGGTGATGGCGCTGAACTATGGAATCAGCCTGCATGGCCCTGTCCTGCCCATGGGCACCGTGGTGGAACTGCCGGACGTACCGACACCCTCAACCGGCGCAGTGATGCGTCCCCTTGTCCAGCTATGGGATTGAAGATGACCGAACCAACTTCCACCGGCAGCATGGCCGCACTGGCCACCGGCGTCGGCCTCGCCTCGCTGCTGCCGGGCATCGAGACGGACGCATTCATCGGCGCGTTCGCCGGTGCCACGCTGTTCGTCGTATCGGCCAAGGATCTGACGCTCTGGAAGCGGCTGATCTACCTGGCCATCAGCGTGGTGGCCGGCTACATGGGCGGCACGGAGGTCATGCGCCGGTTTGACGTGGCGTCCAGCGGCCTGGCCGCGTTCCTGTGTGCGGCCACCATCATCACCCTCACCCTGGCCCTGATCGAGCGCAGCCGCAGCGCCGATCCGAGCCGCCTGCCGCGCGGAGGCTCCGATGGCTGAGCTACTGACCACCGCCACGCTGCTGTGCTGCGTGGCCATCTGCGTGCGCCTGCTGACCTACCGGCCGGCGCCCAACGCCAACCATCGCCACGGCATCGCCTGGTGCGCCTGGCTGCTGATTGCCAGCACCGGTGGGCAGGCCCTGCAGATCATCCTGCAGGGCGCCGGCGCCCGCGTCACCGCTTGGCAGCTGGCACTGTTGGTGGTGCTGCTGGTGGCGGTCTATCGGGCGCGTGGGAACGTGGCCCACCTGTTCGGGAGCAACTGACATGCTGACCCCTGCTCTGCTCTCTCAGATCATGCAGTGCCCGCTGCAGCGCGCACAGCGCTGGGCCGAGGCGCTGAACGCGGCCATGAGGCGCTTCGGCATCAACACGCCGGTGCGCGCGGCCTACTTCCTGGCACAGGTCGGCCACGAGAGCCTGAGCCTGTCGCGTGTCGAAGAGTCGCTCAGCTACAGCCGCGAACGCCTGCTCGAAGTGTTCGGCCGGTACATCTCGCCGGCCGAGGCCGCCGGGTTCGTTCATCAGCCGGCAAAGCTCGGCAACCGCGTCTACGCCAACCGCAACGGCAACGGTAGCGAGGCCAGCGGCGACGGCTATCTGTTCCGCGGCCGTGGCCCACTGCAGCATACCGGCCGGGGCAATTACCGCCGCATGGGGCAGCTGATCGGCCAGCCGCTGGAAGAACAGCCGGGCCTGCTGATCGAGCCGGAGATCGGCGCCATGGCGGCGGCTGCGTTCTGGAAAGAGAACGGCCTCAACACCTACGCCGATCAGCGCGACGTGCTGACCGTCAGCCGCGTCATCAACCTGGGTAACGCCCGCAGCCGCGCCACGCCCAATGGCATGGCAGACCGCACCGCCCGCACCACGCGCGCCCTGGCCGCGCTGGGGGCGCGCTGATGCTCTACCGCGCCCTCGCACTGGCCGCCCTGGTGCTGGCCACCGCCGGCCTCTTCAGCTGCCAGCAGTCGCGCGTCAGCCGCGCCACCATCGCGCTGGACAAGGCCAACGCGGCCTTGGCCAAGGCCGTCGCCGACAACGCCGCCCTGGCCAGCAGCCTCAAGCTGGCCGAAGGCACCACCCGCGTCGTGACCGAGTACGTGGACCGCGTACAGCTGGTGCACGAGCGCGGCGCCACCATCGTCAAAGAGGTTCCCGTCTATGTCACCGCGAACGCTGATGCTGCCTGTGTTGTTCCTGCTGGGTTCGTGCAGCTCCACGACACCGCTGCGAGCGGCAGCCCCACCGCCGGCCCTGCCGGAAATCCTGATGCGCCCGCCGCCGCCACTCCGCTCTCTGCCGTCGCCGAAACCGTCGCCAGCAACTACGCCACCTGCCACGCCACCGCCGAGCAGGTAGTGGCCCTGCAGGAACTGGCCCGCGAGCTGCACGCCGAGCTTGAACGGCAGGCAGGTACGCCATGAAAAAGCCGCAGCTGCTGCGCGACCACCTGGTCGCCGCCGTCCCGGCACTGGCCAGCGACCCTGACAAGCTGCTGATCTTTGTCGACGGTGGCGGCCTGGCCGGTACCTACCGGCCGGGTCTGGCGTTCGAGTACCGCTACACCCTGGACTTGGTGCTGACCGACTTTGGCAGCGCACCCGAGGCAGTCATGGTGCCGCTGCTGCAGTGGCTGACCCGTCACCAGCCCGAACTACTGGCCAACCCTGCCAACCGTGAGAAGCTGACCTTTGAGGTGGACGTGCTGGGCGACAGCCTGGTGGATCTGGCCATCAAGATGCCGCTCACCGAACGGGTGCTGGTCACCCGCGCCGCTGATGGCAGCGTGCAGCTGCAGCACCTGCCCGAGCCTCCTGCAGAGGATGCCCACGCCGACACGCTGGCCGGCGGCGTCCTGGTCGCAGACGGTGTCCAGATCGCCACCCTGCCGGCGATCACGGAGTGAGCGAGGATCTACAGCGACTGGAAGCCTGGGCCGCGCCCCTGCTGCGGCGTCTGCAGCCGGCCGAACGCGGCAAGCTGGCGCGCAAAGTCGGTACCGCGCTGCGCCGGGCACAGCAGCAGCGCATCGCAACGCAGAAAAACCCCGATGGCACACCCTACGCGGCGCGCCGTGCCGCGCCCCTGCGTCGGGCCAAGGCCGGGCGCATCAAGCGCGGCGCAATGTTCGCCAAGATCCGGCAGGCGCGGCACCTTCGCGTACGTGTGACCCCCAATGAGGTGGCTGTCGGCTTCACCGGCCGCGTATCGCGCATTGCACTGATCCATCAGGAGGGCCGCAGCGATGCGGTCAGCAAGGGCGGGCCCCGCGTTACCTATGCACGTCGGCGCCTGCTGGGCTTCTCGCCCGCCGATGAACAGCTGGTGCGCGATCTGATCCTCGACCATCTGGACAGTCTGTAGCGTAATCCCCCGCCCTACACGGAGTAGCCGGTGGCCACGCGCGCGCGCGATGGGATGCTGAAACGCATCCCCGAATCGGCGCTGTCGTGTCCACATTTACCGCCATCGAAGTCGACAAGCTGCCGGCGCCCGACATCTTCGAGCAGCGCTCGTTTGAGTCGATCTACGCCGAGCGTCTGGCTGAGTTCCGCCGCCTTTGCCCGGAGTACACCGCCGTTGTCGAATCCGACCCGGTGGTGAAGATCCTGCAGGCCAGCGCGTACCGAGAGGTGCTGCTGCGCGAGCAGTTCAACCAGCGCGCTCGCGGCCTCCTTCTTCCGTACTCCCAGGGCGGCGACCTCGACAACCTGGCTGTGCCGTACGGGGTTCAGCGAAAGCTGCTGACCCCCGCCGATCCCGAGACGGGCACACCGGCGGTCTACGAGAGCGATTCCGATTTCCGGCGCCGCATCCAGCTGGCGCCGGAGGGTCTGTCGGTTGCCGGCCCCGAAGGTGCCTACATCTTCCACACCCTTTCGGCCGACGTGGCCGTACTCGACGCCAGCGTGGCCAGCCCTTCGCCCGGTGAAGTCGTGGTGACCGTGCTTTCGCGGGAGGGCGATGGCACGCCCTCCGCGCAGCTGCTGGCTGCGGTGGAATCGGCCCTGCTCAACGGGAACGTGCGCCCCCTCACCGACCACGTGACTGTGGCGGCAGCCACCATTGAGCCGTACGAAGTCCGCGCGCAGCTGACCACCTTCAACGGACCTGACAGCGCCCTGGTCATTGCCGAGGCCAACCGCCGCATGCGGCTTTTCCTGAGCCAGTCGCAGCGGCTGGGCCGTGACGTTCCTCTCTCGGCGCTGTACTCGGCGCTGCATGTCGAGGGCGTGCAGCGCGTGCAGCTGGACAGTCCCGCCGCAGATATCACGGTCAGTCCGCAGAGCGCGGCGTACTGCACCGCTGTGGTGATCGAACACGTGGGCACCAATGACTGAGGTGCGCACCCTGCTGCCCCCCAATGCCACCACGCTGGAACGGGCCGTGGAGGGCGCCGATGCGCAGCTGATGGGCATCCCGATGGTTCACCACCTGCTGTGGAACCCGTGGACGTGCCCGGCGGAGTTTCTGCCGTTCCTGGCGTGGACGGTGTCGGTGGACACCTGGGACAGCGAGTGGCCGGAACAGATCAAGCGCGCCCGCATCGCCAGCTCGTTCCAGATCCAACGGCACAAGGGCACCGCGCAGAGCATTGCCGACGTGGTGGCCAGCTTCGGCGGACAGGTGCAGCTGCGCGAGTGGTGGCAGATGGACCCGCCCGGCCAGCCCCACACCTTCGAGCTGCTGCTGACCCTCAGCGGTCAAGGTGGGCAAGACGCCACCGCCGACTTTATCGACCAAGTGATGGCTGCGGTGGACCGCGCCAAGCCCGTGCGTTCGCACTACTCCTTCACTCAGGGCATCAACGCCGAGGGCGCCATCGGCGTCCTGGGCGTGGCCCGCGTGCTTACCTCTACCCGCCTGCAGCTGGCCGCCAGCGAACCGTAGGACATACCCATGCCCATCCCCCAGATCACCATTACGCCGGCAGGCTTTGCCGCCATCGTCAACGCAGAGAACACCGGTACCGCGCCGGTCAAGGTCACGCAGGTCGGCCTGACCGCTCAGCACTTCGATGTGGGCACCGTGGGCGCATCCCTGCCGGCGGAGTTCAAGCGCCTGACCACCTTCGGTGGCAAGGCCGTTGCCGACGACACGCTGCACCTGAACGTGCGCGACGACGGCACCGATACATACACGCTGCGCGCCTTTGGTCTGTACCTGCAGGACGGCACGCTCTTTGCCGTCTACTCGCAGTCCACGCCGATCATGGAAAAGGCAGCGGCCGCGACCCTTCTGCTGGCCACGGACATTCGCTTCGCCAAGATCAACGCCACCAGCATCGAGGTCGGCGATATCGACTTCATCAATCCGCCGGCGACGACCACGCAGATCGGTGTGGTGCGCTTGGCCACCGAGCAGGAGGCAGACGCCGGCAGCGATCCTGCCACGGCGATCACCCCGCGCGGCCTGGCACGTTACATCAACAACCGCTTCGGCGCCGGGGCGCCTTCCACCTTCGTCAAGACACTGCTCGGCTTGGCCACCGCTGCCATGTTCCGCGTCGAGCTGGGCCTGAAGTCCGCTGCGCTGCGCGATGAGGGCCATGGGAACGGCCTCAACGCCGATCTGCTCGACGGCGAGCACGGCGGTTACTACCTGGAGTGGAAGAACTTCACTGGCTTGCCGAACAGGTTTCCGTCTGCTCCCCACACGCACCCCATCGGCGAGGTAGATGGCCTGCAGCCCGCGCTCGACGGCAAAGCCAACCGTGCCGGAGACACCTTCACCGGGCCACTGGCGGTGAATGGGGCCATGCTGCGTTCCTACGGATGGAGTGGGGTGGCCAGCAACGGCATCTTGGTGCTGGGCGATACCGGCTCCTCCATCGTTAAAAACGGGGCCTACTTCGACTTCACCAACTCGGCGGGCGGGTATACCGCCACCCTTTCGGCCGGCGGCACCATCTGGACCAGCGGCAACTTTGACCCGGCCAAGAAGGTGAACAAGGCCGGCGATACGATGACGGGCGAACTGGCCACTGTTGGCCTTCGCGTTGGCTATCCGGGCAATACCGTTAGCCGCATCTTCAGCGATGGAACCACGGTCTACTATGACTGTCGCGGTAGCTACGACGGAGCTCTACCTAACGCTCATGCGTGTTACCGGGCCAGAACCCACACGTGGACGCGCGATGACGGGGTAATCGTCGCGAGCCTGAGCGGCTCGGGGGCGTTCGTTGCGAATGGTGGTATCAAGGGCAGCGGTGCGTTCGATCCAGACGCGCCACAGGCCGCAGGGCTTATCACCTCCGGCTCATATGGTGGCGGCATCGCCATGCAGGACGGAAACCACTGGGCGTGGCTCTACACTGCGGCCGGAGACGCGATCTTTGGACGTATTCGCAACGGCAACACCGGCACGGCCACCGAACTATTCGCTGCAAGAACGAGCGGATTCGTGGCTACTGGTGGCTTCGACTTCGGATCGTCACGCAAGCTGAAGGACATTGACGGCCCAATGCCCTATGGCCTTGCCGAGGTCCGTCGCATTGCGACCCTGATTGGCCGATACAAGCCGGAGTACAACCCGGACGGGCGCAAACGTCTGTTCTTCGACGCAGAGCAGTTCGCCAAAGTCATGCCGGAAGCTGTTGATGCTGAGAGCATTGAGTTCGGCGGCGAGCGAGTTGCATCCATAAAGCTAGAACAGGTGATGCCACCGGCATACCGGGCCATTGCTCAACTTGCCGACCTGGTGGACGAACTGCATGCGGAAGTCGCCGCTCTGAAGCAGGGCTGCTGACATGGCGAGCGGATACCGAAGTGGTGGCGTGGACTTCGACGACCTTTTCGACCCCGACGTGATGGGCGATGGCCCGACCGCCGGCGGGTACCGGCGGAGCGGGCAACCGCTCCGGTATGCCCACATCCAGTACGGTCAGAAGCGTGGCGACGTGGGATATCGCTCCGGCGGCGTCGACGTGTCGAACCTGTGGGCTGCAAAGGGCACAGCAACCTACGTTCTGCCCTTTCACGGCAAGGGCTTCTCCGCACACAACCAATCCGACACCAACGCGCAGGGCAACACCTCGGCGCAGGTGGAGCTGCGCATTAACGCTGATGGCGCCTACGAGGTCTGGGTGTCGACCATCGGCGGCGGCAACAACTCCAGCCGCGTGGCAGAGCGCGGGATGTGGCTGCGCAACGGCGGCGTGGGCGAGTACGACGTGCGCTTCGAGTTCGCCAACGTCGGCGCAGCGAACGTTGGCAGTACGGCGCCGGACTGGCGCAATGCCAGCGCTTCGCAGTCATGCTCGGCCCAGGTCAGCGTGCCCAGCGCTTCGGGCCAGAATGTGCGCGCGGATGTGGAGTTCCACTGCCTCATGCGAAGGGCCGGCGGGAACGTCAGCCGTTCCATCATGGTGGCCAGCGTAGGCGCGGCCGGCTGGTGGTAACCGCAGCTTTGTAGCGCGTCGATCTACGCGTGCCATTACGTGCGCGCGCGCGAGGCACGGCACAACATGGGCGCATGGATAGCGCCCAGCCCCAACAGATCAACAACCTGCTGCGCCATGGCGTGGTGACGACGGTCGATCATGCGCGGGCGCTGTGTCGTGTCCGCACGGGCGAGGCCCATACCGACTACATCCCATGGCTGGCATCCGCCGCCGGCACGCTCGCGGTGTGGGCACCGCCGAGCATCGGCGAGCAGGTGACGCTGGTGTGCAGCGACGGCGACCTGGCCAATGCGGTCGCCCTGCGCGGCCTGTACTGCGATCAGTACCCCGCCCCGTCCGACAATGCGGATCTGGTCACGGTCAAGTTCAGTGATGGCGCTGTCATCAGCTACGACAGCGCGTCACATGCGCTCGCAGCCATCCTGCCCAGCGGTGGCATTGCCACGATCACCGCAGATGGTGGCGTGACGATCAACGGGCCGGTCACCATCAACGGCGATACCAGCATCACCGGCCAGGTCACCATCAACGGCAGGGCTGAGGCTTCCGAGGACGTTGTGGGCGGCGGCATCAGCCTCAAGCAGCATAAGCACGGCGCGGTGCAGCCGGGCAGCGGCACGTCGGGACCGCCGGCATGATCGGCATGGACGGTCAGGCAGGCAGTTTCAAGGACGACACCGCGCATCTGCGGCAGTCCATTGCCGACATTCTCACTACTCCCATCGGCTCGCGCATCCAGCGCCGCGACTACGGCTCGCTGCTGCCGGAGCTGATCGACCAGCCGTTCAACGAAGCAACGCGGTTGCGCCTGTATGGCGCTACTGCAACGGCGCTGATGCGTTGGGAGCCGCGCCTGCGCCTCAGTCGCATCACCCTCTCGCGTGGTCAGGAGCCAGGCACGTTCGTGCTGGATCTAGATGGCCAGCGCACGGTGCCCGCCGGCGCCTCCAGCACCACCCGTCTCTCTGTCCCGCTTCGCTTCCGCACCCCATAACCGCAGGAGTTCCCTCATGGCCACCGACTACCACCACGGCGTACGCGTCATCGAAATCAACGGCGGCGTGCATCCGATCCGCACTGTTGCCACCGCTGTTGTCGGCGTCGTCTGCACCGCGCAGGACGCCGACGCCACGCTGTTCCCCCTCGACCGTCCCGTGCTCCTGACCGACGTGCTGGGCGCCGTCGGCAAGGCCGGCACCAGCGGCACGCTGCGCGCCACGCTGCAGGCCATTGCCGACCAAGCCAACGCCATTACCGTGGTGGTGCGCGTCGCCGAAGGTTCCGACGACAGCGCCACCACCGCCAACGTGATCGGCAAGAAGGACGGCGCCACCTTCACCGGCATGCAGGCGCTGCTGGTGGCTGAGGCGCAGGTAGGCGTGCGTCCGCGCATCCTGGGCGCACCCGGTCTGGACACCCAACCGGTTTCGGCCGCACTGGCGGTCATCGCCAAGAAGCTGCGCGCGATGGCCTACGTGAGCTGTGCCGCCAGTGCCTCGGTCAGCGAGGCCATCGCCTATCGCGAGCAGTTCAGCCAGCGCGAGCTGATGCTGATCTATCCCGACTTCGTCGCGTTCAACACTGCCGACGCCACCACCAGCATGGCGTTCGCGACGGCCCGCGCCCTGGGCCTGCGCGCGATGATCGATGAGCAGCAGGGCTGGCACAAATCGATCTCCAATGTGGCCGTCGCCGGCGTGACCGGCATCAGCCGCGACGTACACTGGGATCTGCAGGATCCGGCGACCGACGCTGGCCTGCTTAACGCCGCCGACATCACCACCCTCATCAACTCCAACGGCTACAAGTTCTGGGGTTCGCGAACCTGCAGCGACGACCCGCTGTTCGCCTTCGAGACGGCCACGCGCACCGCGCAGATCCTGGCCGACACCATTGCAGAGGCGCAGATGGTCTACATCGACAAGCCCGAGCATCCGTCGCTCATCCGCGACATGCTGGAGAGCATCAATGCCAAATTCCGCGAGCTGGTGAACGCGGGCTACGTGCTGGGTGCATCGGCCTGGTACGACGAAGCCGCCAACGAGCCCAGCCAGCTGAAGGCCGGCCGGGTGACCATCGATTACGACTACACGCCGGTACCGCCGCTGGAGAACCTGGTACTGAACCAGCGCATCACCGACCGCTACTTCGCCGACTTCCCGGCCCGTATCAACGGCTGATGCCGTACTGAGGAACCCTTCCCATGTCCATGCCCAGCAAGCTCAAGAATCTCAACCTGTTCAACGACGGCCTCAGCTACCTGGGCCAGGTCACCGAGGTCAAGCTGCCGACCTTGACCCGCAAGATGGAGGAAT
Source organism: Stenotrophomonas sp. PI_27 (assembly GCF_027854495.1). Classification (NCBI taxonomy): domain Bacteria; kingdom Pseudomonadati; phylum Pseudomonadota; class Gammaproteobacteria; order Lysobacterales; family Lysobacteraceae; genus Stenotrophomonas; species Stenotrophomonas sp. PI_27. The sequence goes on along the minus strand of NZ_JAJNOF010000007.1, from coordinate 73,427 downwards.
ACCGCGCCGGCGGCATGCTCGGCCCCATCGATATCGACCTCGGCCAGGAAAAGATCGAACTGGAATGGAAGTGCGGCGGACTGATGCGCGACGTGCTGCGCCAGTACGGCGCCATCGCCCACAACGCCGTGCAGCTGCGCTTCGCTGGCGCATACCAGCGCGAAGACAGCGCCGACGTGGATGCGGTGGAGATCGTCATCCGCGGCCGCCACAGCGAGATTGACCCCGGCACCGGCAAGGTCGGTGACGACACCGAGTTCAGCGTGAAGACCACCGCCAGCTACTACAAGCTGAGCATCAACGGCCGTACCGAGATCGAGATCGACATGGTCGGCATGGTGTTCATCGTCAACGGCGTGGACCAGCTGGCCGGCCAGCGACGCGCCATCGGCGCCTGACCCACATAACCGGGCTGCCTCAGCGGCCCGGCCCACCTCTGCCCTGAGAGACCCACGACATGACTGACAAAGCCACCACCACCGCCGGCGCCGAAGCCATCGACCCCAACACAGTCACCCTCGACTACCCAATCCAGCGCGGCGAGCAGGTCATCGCCACCATCAAGCTGCGCAAGCCCAACGCTGGGGAGCTGCGCGGCATCAAGCTGGTGGACCTGCTGCAGATCGACGTTAGCGCGGTGGCCGCGCTGCTGCCGCGCATCACCGAGCCGACGCTGACGGCTGCCGACGTGAACAAGCTGGACCCTGCCGACCTGGTCGCCATCGGCACCCTCGCCGCTGGTTTTTTTGTGCCGAAGGCGCAGCGGGAATTCCTCAGCGCGTAGAGGATTTCATGGCCGATATCGCGGTGATCTTCCCATTCACCCTCACCGAGCTATCGGCCCTCTCGCTGTTTGAACTGATCGAATGGCGCGAGCGCGCCCGTGTAAGAAGTGGAGCCGAGCCGTGATACCTTTCGCCCATGGCCACCTTGATCGCCATCGCTGTTGTGCTGCTCCTGCTGGCTTCGGTCGGCGGGCTGCTGGTCTGGGCATTGAGCGCGCTGTGCCGCCTGCTGGCGGCGCTGGTGTCCTCACCGACCGACACGCGCTCGGCGTAGCCGGCGCAGCGGTTGTCGTCGCATGAGCGGCGGCAACCTTCGCCTGCAGGTGGTGCTGCAGGCTCTCGATCAGGCCACCGCTCCCTTCCGCAAAGTCATGGCCGGCAGCAAGGGGCTGGCCTCGGCCCTGCAGGCGCAGCAAGCCACCCTCCGGCGTCTGAACAACGCCCAGCGCGATGTGAGCGCCTACCGCCAGCAGCAGCAGGCGCTGCGCGGTACCGAGCAGAGCTACCAGCAGGCGCAGGCGCGCGTGGCGGCGCTGGCCCGCCAGATGAGGGAGGCTGGCACCCCCACGCGCAAGCTGAGCCGTGAGTTCAGCCAGGCCAAGACTGCCGCCGCCCAGCTGAGCGCCCAGCAGAAGCAGCAGCAGGTCGAGCTACAGCGGCTGCGCTCGGGACTGGATCGGGCCGGCATCAGCACGCGCCAGCTCGGTGCGCATGAGCGCAGGCTGCGCACGGATATCGCCGCCGCCTCGCAGCAGATGGAGCAGCAGCGCGCTCGCCTGGCTGCGCTGGACGCAGCAAAGGCCCGTAGCCAGAAGATCCACAGCGCCGGCATGAATGCAGCAGCCCACGGTGCGGGTGTCGCACTGGCCGCGTTCGGCGCGCTGCGCGCCCAGGTCCTGCCCATCACTCAGGCCATGGACTTCGAGTCGGCTATGGCCGACGTGAAGAAGGTAGTGGACTTCGACACGCCGGACGGCTTCGAGAAGATGGGCAACGACATCCAAGAGCTGTCGCGGCGCCTGCCAATGGTGCCCACCGACATCGCCAAGATCGTCGCCGCCGCCGGCCAGGCCGGCATCGCCAGCAACGAGCTGACCCGTTTCGCCGAGGACGCGGCGAAGATGGGTGTGGCGTTCGATACCACCGCCGAAGACGCCGGCCAGACGATGGCGACTTGGCGCACCGCGTTCCGCATGGGCCAGGATGACGTTGTCGTGCTGGCCGACAAGATCAACTACCTGGGCAACACCGGCCCGGCCAGCGTGCAGAAGATCAGCGAGGTGGTGAACCGTATCGGTGCCCTTGGCGAGGTAGCCGGCCTGGGTAGCGGCCCGCTGGCGGCGCTGGGCGCGACGGTGGCCGGCATGGGCATCGAGTCGGAAGTGTCTGCCACGGGCATCAAGAACATGCTGCTCACGCTGTCCTCAGGCGATGCCGCAACTGCCCGGCAGGTGGCATCGTTCGACAAGCTCGGCCTCAAGGCAGGGGATCTGGCCAAGGCGATGCAGGACGATGCTGGCGGCGCGATTCTCGGCGTGCTGGAAAAACTCAAGCAGCTGCCCAAGGCCGAACAGGCCGCGACCATGACGCAGCTGTTCGGCCGCGAGTCCATCGGCGCCATCGCACCGCTGCTGACGAACCTCGACCTGCTGAAGGAGAACCTGGGCAAGGTCTCCGATGAGCAGAAGTACGGCGGTTCGATGAACGCCGAGTACGCCGCCCGTGTCGGCACGGCCGAGAATGGCCTGATCCTGCTCAAGAACAGCGCCATCGTGCTGTCCCAGCGCATCGGCAAGACCCTGTTGCCCACGGTGAAGGAACTGGCTGCGCGCGTGGCCAAGGTCGCCGACCGCATGGCCGAGTGGGTCAAGAGCAACCCTCAGCTGGTCGCCACCATCGCCAAGCTGGCCATCGGCGGCACCGCGCTGGCTGCTGCGCTCGGCGGTTTGGTTGTCGCAGGTGGGGTCGGCGCGATGGCGCTGACGCAGATCCACAAGGCTGTGATGCTGCTCAGCGGTGGCGGCGGCTTGGGCAAGCTGGCGGGCCAGGTGCTGTCCTTGGGCGGCCGGGCGTTCCCGATGCTGTTCAACGTTGGCCGCATGCTGCTGCCGCTGCTCGGGGGCATCAGCCTGCCGGTGCTGGCCATCGGCGCCGCCATCGGCGTGGTGGCAGCGCTGGTGTGGAAGTACTGGGAGCCGATCAAGGCATTCATGATCGGCACCTGGCAGGGCATTGTCGACGTGGTCAATCCGATCATGGCCGAGCTGGCCACCGCGCTCGAACCGCTCGGCCCGGTGTGGGACATGGTGTCCTCGGCGATGAGCCAGGCGTGGGGCTGGGTGATGAAGCTGTTCGCCCCGTTCGAGGCCACCAGCGAGCAGCTGCAGGGCGCCACCGATGCCGGGCGCGGGTTCGGCCAGATCCTGGGCACCGTGCTGACGGTGAACCTGCGCATGGCGGTGCAGGCCATCGGCTGGCTGGTCAGCGCCTTTACCACCATCCTGCCGGTGATCCAGAACGCTGTAGGCGGTGCGTGGACGTACCTGCAGGGCGCGTGGAATCTGATCGTGGGCCTGTTTACCGGCAACGGCGACAAGATCCGCTCTGGCCTGAGCGCGATGTGGGCAGGCGTCAATCAGATCCTGCTCGGCTGGCCTGCGCAGATGATGCAGGCCGGCATCGACATGGTGCAGGGGCTGGTCAACGGCATCGTGTCCAAAGGCAGCGCGGCCATGGATGCCGTCGCCGGCGTCGCCTCGGGCGTGGTGGGCAAGTTCAAGGGCATGCTCGGCATCCACAGCCCATCGCGGGTGTTCGCGCAGTTCGGTGACTTCACCATGCAGGGCCTGGCCGGGGGTCTCGACCGCAGCCAGGGCGAGCCGCTGTCGCAGGTGGCTACCCTGGGCGACCGGATGAAGCAGGCAGGCGCAGGAATCGCCCTGGGCGCCGCTGCGCTGCCCGTCATGGCCAGTACCGGCCCGGTAGTGGCGCCGGGTGCCGCGCAGGCCGCCACGGGTGCCGCAGGCGGCAACAGCTACACGATCCAGATCACAGCGGCACCGGGCAGCGACGGCCAGGCCATCGCCGACCTGGTCCGCCAGACCATTGAAACCATCGAGCGCGAGCGGGCCAGCCGCCGTGGCTCCCGCCTGAGCGACTGAGGCCCACCGCCATGATGATGACCTACGGCACGTTTGTGTTTTCCCTTTCAACAGCTGCTTACGAGCAGCTGCAACGGCAGATGACGTGGCGCCACGCCAGCAGCGAGCGGCTGGGCGCACGCCCGGCCCGTCAGTACGTTGGCCCAGGCGACGACACCATCACCCTGCAGGGCACCATCGCCGCCGAGCTGGTAGGCGATCTGCAGGTCCTCGACACGCTGCGGGAGCTGGGCGACCAGGGCAAGCCACAGGCGCTGGTAGAGGGCAGTGGCCGCGTATACGGCGCCTATCTGCTGGTCTGCCTGAACGAGACGCGCAAGGAGTTCTTTCCCGACGGCACGCCGCGCCTGATCGACTTTCAGATGCAGTTGGAGCGCGACGACGACGGCGCCACCGAGGCGGTCGCATGAGGGCGGCACCGTACCCGATCCCCGCATGGCGCGTGGTGCTGGACGGGCAGGATCTGACCGACCGCCTCGCGCCGCGCCTGCTAGATCTGTCGCTGACGGAGAGCCGGGGCGACGAAGCCGACGAACTGAATCTGCGGTTGCACGACCATGATGGGCGCGTGGCGCTGCCGCGACGTGGCGTCACGCTGCAGGTGGCCATCGGCTGGCGCGAGAGCGGATTGTTCGATAAGGGCACGTTCGTGGTCGATGACGTGGAGCACAGCGGCGCTCCCGATATCGTCTCCATCCGGGCGCGCTCGGCGGATCTGACCGGTGCTGTCCGCAGCCGCCGCGAGCGCAGCTGGCATGACGCCACGCTGGGCGACATTCTCGGCACAATCGCCGCCGAGCATTCGTTGCGCCCGTCCATTGCCGCAAACCTTGCGTCCGTCCGCATCCCGCATCTTGACCAGGCTAACGAGAGCGATATCAATCTCCTGACGCGCTTGGGGAAGCGGTTTGATGCGGTGGCTACGGTGAAGGCCGGCGCGCTGATCTTCGCGCCCATCGGCGCCGGCACTACCGCCAGCGGCCAGCCGCTTCCCGGTGTCCAGATCACTCGCGCATCCGGCGATCAACACCGCTACACCGTGGCTGACCGCGAGAAGTACACAGGCGTGCGCGCGTACTGGGGCGACCGCAAGGCCGCTCGCCGCACCGGCGTCCTGGTCGGTACGTCAGAGAACGAGAAGAAGCTGCAGCCCACCTATGCCACTGCGGAGGAAGCGCGCCAGCACGCTGAGGCGGAGTTCAAACGGCTTGATCGCGGCACCGCCCAGCTCAGCTACCGCCTCGCGCTCGGCCGCGCCGATATCTATCCAGAACAGACGGTGACGGTGAGCGGCTTCAAACCGGAAATCGATGGCACCAATTGGCTGGTGTCCAAAGCCTCCCACACCGTTGACGGTAGTGGGGGCTTCGTCACTTCCTTAGAACTCGAACGCGGCGCTTAGAACGTACGAGCTGAAACCAGAGTAATTTCTTCACTGCCGGGCTGGAGATGACAGTTCCAGATCGTGGTCTCGTCGAAGATCCGCGCCCTGCTGAGCAAGCCCTTCAGGAAGCTTACCGTACGGTCCTGATCAGCCTGATCTGGCCGCTCCACGTACATTACGTAGACGTCTAGAACTTTTGCTTTTAGACCCGTAGTGATTTCTTGCAAGATCTCAGCAATCGTCGCTGCGGTGTCGAACGGATCGCCCCATAGCGCCTCATACGAGGTCAGAATCGCAGCGTAGTGCGGTCGGTGAAATGATGTTCCGACCGAGAAACCCTCTCGCACAGTGAACGCATGCAGGCCCAAGTCTGCGAGCAAATTCATATGCGTCTGCATGCTGAACCTAGAACTTGACATCCCCTGCACAGAAATCTGTCCAGGCAGAATGGTACCGGCGGTGGTCGCCGCCGCCTTGTCCGCCATAGATACGTCTGTGATCGCCTCCTCCGAGACGTTAATTCCGAATCGCTCGCTCGCCACCTCCATGAATTCTTGAAGGTGATACATCCAGAACAAGTCAACGTGCCCCTCACGCCGAATCTCTTCGGAAAGCTCCTGTAGAGGACCCTGCGTACTCGCTTCGCCATTGGCCGGATCGGACACGCGACACCACCAATCCTCCTTGTTGTCTTGAGTGACAAAGACCACCTTCTTTATGCCCTCTTCCGCCGCATGCTCAATGATCTGCTTCCAGAGAACTAGATCACCGTACTCACTTTCATAGGTGAGACCTCCCGCGAAGAATTTTGGGGAAGGGGAGTTAGCCTTTACGGCGTCCTTGTAGCCCGGACCCATCTGCAATGCAAAACGTGAGGCGCCTTCCTTGTACCAGCCTGCAAGCGTTTGCTGGTCTCTTGGGGCAGCCCCCACTTTGTCGCCAATAAGCGCATCGATTGCGTCCCGAATGAAGTCGTGGGCAGTAGGGGACAGCTGATCCGCAATTGCGCCCTGTACGTCGTCACGGATCTGCGCGACGTGCGTTTGAATCTCAGCCAATGCAGTTGGCACCCGCCGCAGCTCTCGCTTCTCCGGCTGGGCGGCCTGGACGGCTCGCACAAACTGTTCTTGGGCTTTCTCAATGTCGGTAAGCAGCCGCCTTGATGCGGAGAAAGCGTCGCGTATTACTCCGAGCCTTCGGCGTTGGTACTCGATAGCGACCTGGTGCGGAATCCAGAGACGATCCTTCAGCCGCTCAAGGATGGACAGCAGAAGAGTTCGCGTTGACGCGGGCACGCGGTAAAGGTGGAGAAGGATGTTCGTATCAAGCACCACCAGCGTCCCATCCTGCCAGAGAGCATCGAGTTCAGCCTCCGTAGGACGGTAGTAGCCAGGGAACCTTGCTTTCATCTCAGTAATCCAACGTCTGATTGTTTGAAGGGATACTAGCGCTGGGGCATCCCTATCGGTAGTCCAGATTTGCCGCTGCGGATCTTAGCCGTGTCGGTCGGGCTGCCTTTGCAAGTCAACTTTATTGTGCTTCGCACCCACCCGGCCAACTTTGGCTTCACGTAGCGGGCAAGCGCGCCTGCGGCGAAGAACATGGCTGCATGCGCGAGCGATGATCCGCAGTCATCTGCGACCGCTGCCGCCGGATAAGTCGCCTGCCAGATCGCCAGCGCGATCAATGCTGTCGACAACGGGCGCCCCGTCTCCGTGGGCGCCCGTTCGCGTTCATTGGCTTGCGCGCCGTGGTGGTGCACATGGGGACACTGCATCTGCACGTCGCCGGTAAACACCTGGCCAATCACGGCCCCCTCGAACACGGTGGGGCCACCGCACACGCACACCACCTCGCCACGCTTCACGCCACTGCTGCAACCCATATTCCCTCACATCGAAAACCGCGCCCCACCGGCGCCCTGTACGGGCGAGTTAGCGGCCTGAATGCGATGCGGGGTGAGCCTCAGCGGGCGGCTTTCTTCGATCCTTTCGGAGCCTTGACAACGATCTTTTGCCCGCGCAGATCAACATCGCCGCTGATCTGCTGGCCGATGCTGGTGTTCTCGAAGGAGGTTCGAGGCGCGCTTGTGGTCGACGCCGGCGCCACGCCGCGCAGCGCGGCCATCACGGCGGCACGTGCCGAAGCCGACGCACTGCGCCACGCATCGAGCAGGTCGGCATCAGCCTCGGCCAGACGCTCGCGCCTGCCCACCAGCACATAGGTCACATCGACGCCGAGTTCATCAGCGGCGACGAAGTAGGCACCACCAGGCAGGTGGGCATCTTGCTCGAACAGGATCTGCGTGCGCTTGGCAACACCGCAGGCCAATCCCATGGCCTCCTGGGTCAGACCCAGCCGCTTCCGTTCTTCTTTCAGGCGAATACCTACAGACACGCAAATTCCCCCTTGACAGGTGCAGTTAACTTCACCACCATTTCACCCAGAAATACACAGGGGAAACGGAATGAACGCCAAACGACGGACTACCGCATCCAAGCTGCGCACTGCTGAGCAGGCGCGCCAGTGGCTTGTCGACAACGGCCTGTCGGTTGCTGCCTTCGCAGAAGCCAACGGGTTGAGCCGCCATGCGGTGAACAACGCCTTGCGGATCGACAGCAAGTGCCGGATCGGCAAGACCCACGCAGCCGCTGTAGCCCTCGGCATGAAAGCCGCCCCTGATTCTCACACAGAATCGCCCAAATCCGCCCGGATTCGCACCACCAAGACCGCTCGGGGTACGGCCTCGGCGCCGGCGAAGGCTGTCGCGACCGCAGCCAAGCGCAGGGCCAAGGCATGAGCGGGCCGGTCGGAAAACGCGCCGTCTTCACCTGCGACGCCTGCGGCACGCCGTTGACGAAGCGCACCAGTGCCTTGCAGCACCGTCATCTGCGGACCGATGCGTACGTGTGCCAGAACCCCATGTGCGGCGCGACTTACACGGGTATGTCGGAACTGACCAGCATCGCCAGCCCCAGCGGCCTGCCCAATGCCCCAGCATGCGAGCTACCGCCGACGCCCGGCTATGAGCGTTCGTTGCTGCAGCAACGTTGGCGCCAGGAACTCGGTGATGCGCAGATCGACTGGATCGAAGCCACCGAATGCAATCAGCAGGAATGCGGCGCCCCGCCCCTCTCCTGACCGCCATTTCCCCTTCCACCACCAACTGACCTGGCGCCATACGGTGCCAGCAAGGGAGTGCTGCGCCCGTGATGCGCCACAAGACACAATTTGATGGATGGTCCTCGGCGATGCAGCCGAGTTTCGTCACCGCGCCGGCAGGGGTCGAGTACGTGCCCTTCGCGCAGAAACAGCGCGACGCTGCCGAGCTTCGCGCCCTAGTGGAGGCTCACATCGCCGCCGGTGGCGCGTACGACGTGTTGCCTGCAACGACTGCCGCACAGGTGTCCGCATGAGCCTGTCCACCGCATCAACCAATCTGCACATTTCTACACAGATTTACTTGACTTCCCCAAGGACGGGGAGCAGGATCTGCGCCAAGGAGCTTAGAAACTCCGAGGATACAGCGGCATCCGCGCCCGTCAGCATCGCGGTTTTTTTGCGCCTGCAAAACGAGCGCACCGACGTTTTTCTGCGTCGGGAGGCGGCAGCGATACAACACCCGCAAGGGGAAAGCTGTCGGCCGGTCTGTATCCCGGTTTCTAACCTCCCGACTTCCTCGGTGCGGCGCTTAGAAACGTCTCGCCGAGGCCACAACTCGGATACAGGAGACGTCTCCATGCCTCATGGCGCCCCTTCCACGCCCGGCAACGCTGCCGCGCGTCAGATTTCGCTCGCCTTCGGCCTCATCGCCGACACCCTCGAATGGCCCAATGAAGACTACCAGGCGTTCATTGCCCGGCTGGTCGGTGTGGGCGTGTCCCCGCTCGCCATCACCCTGGGCGACGTACTGATGGCCTACACCGCACAGTGCGATGCACGTAGGGACGCCCGTGGCGCTGATGGTAAGGGGGCGCACTGATGGCGCCGCCCAACAACGTGACCATCCCCGAACCATGCCTGCGTCCGGTCATCGTGCTGGAGACGCCGATTCCTGGCCTCGGCCTGCGTGCCTCGTTCGACCAGCACAAGATCCTGTTTCTGGCGCTGGTACACATCGAGTCGGACACAGCAGCGACGTTCACCGCGCATCACTCTCGCAACGTGCTCAGGACCGCTACCGGGGGAATCCAGATCGGAACCGTCGTCTACCTGCTCGCCAAGGGCGAGGCCGAGCGCTTCTTCCAATGGCTGCGCACAGGCGAAAGCTACCCAGGCGGGGTGAACTGATGGCCAGCAGTAACGGGCATACGCCGGTACTGCCCGGCCCGATGGATCGCGGTGCGCAGGTCATCGGCAGCGCCGACTACCTGCGACTGTGCCGCATCGCCGACGCAGCCGCGTTGCTGGCCAAGCTGCCTAGCGAAGCGGCAAAGATGCTGGATATCAAAGCCGATCACACGTCTGCCGTCGCGCAGTACATGGCCGAAGACCTGGCCGCGATCCTGAGCCGATCCCGCCCTGCAGACGAGTAATGCACCACCCGGCCCCGACGGCGCGCCAACGCCGCCGGGGGCGGTCAGGAGAGAACCATGCAACACCACCGCACCGCCGCTCATGCGGCGAACGAAGGCTGAGCCGCCATGCAAGAAGAAATCCGCCAACAGGTACTGTCGCGCGTCCAGCGCGACTATGGCCTTAAGCACCGTAGCGGCACCGAGTACATGCGCGGGGGCAAGTGCCCTCACTGCGGCAAGAAGGAGCTTTACACCAGCTACCTCAAGCCGTGGGTGCTGCGCTGTGGCCGACAGGCCAAGTGCGGGCAAGAGGTGCGCGTGCGTGACCTCTACGATGATCTGTTCGACGACTACTCGAAAAGCAACCCGCAGACGCCACAGGCGCCGCATGCTGCCGCTGACGCCTACCTGGCCACCGGCCGCGGCTTCAATGTAAAGCCACTGCGCGGCCTTTATACGCAGGAAAGCTACTACGACCGCACGAAGCGCGAGGGTACCGCCACGGTGCGGTTCCCGTTGGTCAAGGGCGGCTGGTGGGAACGGCTGATCGACCGTCCGCACCGCTTCGGCAAGCAGAAGGCCCGTTTTGCGCCGGGCGAGAGCTACGCTGGGGTGTGGTGGGGTGCCGCCGCACAGGATCAGCTGCGCACCGCCCGTGAGGTCTGGATCGTGGAGGGCATCTTCGACGCCATCGCGCTCCTGCAGCGCGGCATCTGCGCCGTTGCCGCGATGTCGAGCAACGCCTATCCCGAACTGTCTCTCAAGGAACTGAAGGCCGCACGCCCCAACGACCTGCCGGTGCTGGTATGGGGTCTGGACAATGAGCCGGGCGCACGCGCCTACACCATCAAGCACGCCCGCCGGGCCGAGAAGCTGGGCTATCGCTGCTTGGCCGCGCAGATCGAGCAGGTGGGCGAGAAGAAGACCGATTGGAACGATCTGCACCTGCGTGCGCAGGCGGCTGAGGACGGCGACGCACAGTGGCAGGCTGACCTCGACCAGGCGCGCCACAACGGCGCGGTGCTGATGGCGCGCACGGCCGTCGACAAGGGCCTTGTGATCTACCAGCGCGAGCAGAAGACCGAGTTCCACATCGAGTTCGCCTCGCGCCTGTTCTGGTTCGAGTTCGACGCGGTGCGCTTCGACAAGATGATGCGCGAGAAGAATCCCGACGACGAAGAAGGTACGCTCAGCGATGAGGCGGTGGCCAAAATCCAGCGCGCCTGTGCGTCTGTGCAGCAGATCGCCAACTGCTACCCCGAGGCGCTCTACTTCCAGCGCCACGAAGCGACCGACGAAAGCTGGTACTACTTCCGCGTTGACTTCCCGCACGACGCGCCATCGGTAAAAGGCACCTTCACCGGCGCCCAGGTGGCCAGTGCCACCGAGTTCAAGAAGCGCATCATCAGCCTTGCCCAGGGTGCTGTGTTCAGCGGTAGCGGCCAGCAGCTGGACCGGATGATGGAAGACCAGCTGTTCAACATCAAAAAGGTCGACACGGTCGACTTCGTCGGGTACAGCCCCGAACACAAGGCGTACATCTTCCCTGACCTGGCCGTGCGCGCCGGCGAGGTCACCCTCGCCAACGCCGAGGACTACTTCGAGTTCAACAAGCTGCGCATCAAGACCACGCAGCGGTCGATCCGCATGGACATCCAGCGCGATCACGAAAACTACTCCACCGACTGGCTCGGCTGGCTGTGGACGTGCTTTGGCACACACGGGATCGTGGCCCTCACGTTCTGGTTCGGCTCGCTGTACGCCAATCAGATCCGTAGCAGTCACAAGTCGTTCCCGTTCTTGGAAGCCACGGGCGAAGCCGGCGCCGGCAAGACCACGCTGCTCAACTTCCTATGGAAGCTGCTCGCCCGCGCCGACCATGAAGGCTTTGACCCCGCCAAGTCCACGAAGGCCGGCCGCGCCCGCGCCATGGGGCAGATTTCCGGCATGCCTATTGTGCTGCTGGAAGCCGACCGCAGCGACAACGGAGACAAGGCACACGCCAAATCGTTCGAGTGGGACGAACTGAAGGACTACTACGGCGGCGGCACCCTGGCCACGCGCGGTGTGCGCAACGGTGGCAACGAAACCTACGAGCCGCCGTTCCAGGGAACCATCGTCATCAGCCAGAACGCGCCTGTTGATGGCAGCGAAGCCATTCTCACTCGCATCGTGAAGCTGCATTTCAAGAAGCCGACTGCGACGACCGAGAGCCGGCAGGCTGCGGACAATCTCAATGCGCTACCGGTTGAGAAGCTGAGCTACTTCCTGCTGGCAGCGCTCAAGGCGGAAACCGCCGTGATGGAGAAGTTCACCGAGCGCGTTCGGTTCTACGAAGCCAGGTTGCGCGAAGAGAAGGAGCTGCGCGTCGAGCGCATCATCAAGAACCACGCGCAGATGCTTGCCCTGCTCGATGCGCTACGGCTGGTGGTCAACCTGCCGGAACACATGGTGCGCGAGACCCGAGACGCCCTGGTCAAAATGGCCACCGAACGTCAGGACGCCATAGGCGCCGATCACCGCATCGTCTCCGAGTTCTGGGATGCGTACGAGTACATCGAGATGCAGGCCAGTGGCGACAGGCGAACCGTGCTGAACCATTCGCGTGAAGAAAGCCGTATCGCCATCAACCTCAACGAGTTCATTCAAAAGGCCGGCTACTTCGGTCAGCAGGTGCCCGACATTGGCGACCTTCGACGGCTGCTGGTCGAGTCGAAGCGCCACAAGTTCATTAGCGCCAATACCGCCGTGAACAGCGCGATCCGTTCCACCCAAACGACCAGCACAACCGTGAAGTGCTGGGTGTTCCAGAAGTAAGACCCGCAGCAACAGCAAAGGCCCGGCGGGGAGTGCGCCAACACCGCCCCCGAGGCCATCCACCAACGAAGTTCAGGAGAGAACCATGCAACAGATGATAGGCCAAGCCATGACCACCCTCGCAAAGTCGCTGGATTCCAGCACCGGACCCGGTGCGGAGGCTATCACGGGTGTGCATAACTGTGTGAATGCTGGGGCAGACGGTGAAACCGACGCCAGCGCTACGGTCACCCTCCATATCACCCACAACCGCGTCATCGCCACGGCGATGCTGAACATGGGACCGGCCAAGATCGCGCAGTGCGTGTTCGAGCGCCGCAGGGGCAGCAGGAAGGGCTGGGAGCTGGTGAGGGGAACCGACTTCAAAGACGAGACCAGCTGGATTTCGCCCGAGCTTGCCGACCTGGCCGACCGCATTCCGTTCCCTTACGAAGTGGCCAACATGCTGCCCGGCAAGCGGGCAACCGCCGCTGCCGTGGCGCAGGCTGCGCAGGAGGTGGCCAATGGCTGATTTCGTCGCACTGCTGGCCATGTGCGTGCTGCTGCCGGTCGCTGGCGCCACCATGCTCAAGATGTGGCAGACACGCCCGCCCCGCCGCCGGCATAGCGGCTTGGCCGTGGGGCAAATCCCGCAGGCGCTGCGTCGCCGCGCCCCAATGGCCGTCCGTCGGGAGGTCGCCCATGGTTGATATTGATGCCGGCCGCCGGTTCCTCGCCGCCGAGTTCGAGAGCGCTGGCCTTCCTCACGTCGCCGCCGACATCTTGGCCGGTACCAGCCCCTTCGCCCAGGGTGCGTACATCGTCGCCGTGGCGTCCGCGCTGGCCGCACCCTGTGTGGTTTGTGACGGTGCGCGGGAGGCCGCATGACACAGCGACAGAAGACGCCACTGCGCCCCCTCCCCGCTTGCCCGGATAACCACCCGGCGCGGTACATCCACGATCTACGTCGCGAGGGCGCGGGCGGTGGCCATCTCATCGAATGCCGTTGCAGTACCACAGCGAAGCACCAAACGTTCGACCTGGCGTGGGCGCACTGGCACAAGCAACACGGCCTGCAGCCGACCGCCGCGGCAGTGGAGGAACCCTTGCCGAACAACGTGTTACAGATGAAATTGTTCGCCGCAGGCAGAGGTTGAGCATGGCGCAGATCCTCCATTTCACAGACTTGCAGCGGATCTGCGCTCCCGACGGCCCACCCCCAAGGGCCATCACCGTCCGCCGCTGGGCAGACAGGGAAGGCATCCGCTACAAATACGACCGCCGAGGCGGAATCTGGACCACCCTCGACGCGGTGAACGCCGCGCTGGGATTGATCGATCCGCAGCCCAAAGACGTAAGGGAAGAGGACAACATCTGATGACACGCGGCAGAAAAAGGAAGTTCAACCCGGCAATACCTGGGCACATCGAGCAGGATGCGTTGCCGAAGGGGATCTACTGGCACGACGACCGCTGGTTCGTCTACGAAGATCACGCGGAGGGTGGCCGGCGCATAAAGCGTACGGTCGCCCACGCCAGCGCCCGTCTGTCCGATCTGCACGCCATCGTGGAAGAGATGCGCACAGGCGTAGGACGCGGCACGCTACGCTTTCTCTTCGACCGCTACCACGAATCGAGCGATTTCAAACAACTCGCTGCCGGCACCCGCAGGAACTACCTGGGCTACGCCGAGGTGTTGGCGAACTACGTTCGAAAGGATGGGACCCTGCTGGGATCTATCCAGGTCGAACGCATCACAACGCCTGTCGTGCAACGGCTGGTGGAGACGTTTGCTGCAGGCCGCCCAGCGAATCGGACCCAGCCCGCCTTACCCGCGTACCCCAGCAAGGCCAATCATTTGCACCGTTACCTACGGCTCACCCTTTCGTGGGGTGTACGAATGGGCTACTGCAAGACCAACCCTGCCAAAGGCGTACGCCAGGCAAAAGAACGCGGCGACGCACGCATGCCGTCGCAGGAAGCGTTTCGCGCAGTGCTGGCGTTCGCGCGCGAACGGGGCGCGCTTCCCGCCAATGCCAAGGGCAGCTTTCCCGACTACCTGGCCCCGGTGATGATCCTGGCCTACAGCGTCCGCCTACGCGGCATCGAGGTCTGCACACTGACTGACGCGCACCGCCAGGTCGAGGGGGTGCATAGCAATCGCCGCAAAGGGTCTCGTGACAACGTAACGGAATGGGATGAGGCGATGATCGAGGCGTGGGATCAGCTGCTGGCGCGGCGCCACCGCATCTGGAACCGGAAGGGCCGCGTGCGCCCTGTTCCACTGCGCGCTAGCGACAGGTTCTTGCTGGTGGAGCGAGGTGGCGATCCCATCACCAAGTCTGCCCTCGACAGTGCCTGGCAGCGCTTCATTACCGAGGCGATTCGCGTCGGGGTGATCTCCAAGAGCGAGCGCTTCGCACTGCACGGGCTCAAACACCGGGGCATCACGGACGGGGACAACAAGGCTGCAGGCGGCCACGTTACCGAAACGATGCGGCAGCGCTACGACCATGAACTGCCGGTCGTTCAACCGCCCGGCAGGAGGAACGCACTTGAGCGTGGAACCACTTAATTTTTCCGGCAATTTTTCCGGAGACACGAAAAAGGCGCCGCAAGGGCGCCTAAGTCGTTGATGCAATTGGTGGGCCGTGAAGGATTCGAACCTTCGACCAAAAGATTAAAAGTCTTCTGCTCTACCGACTGAGCTAACGGCCCAATGCATCGCCCCGGCCTTTCGGCGGGGTGGGCATTCTACCCCATTTTGGCCGGTCGCGTGGAACCCCGGTGTGTCGGGGTTGCCGGCCAGCGGCCGGCACTACCAGCGGGATTAAACCTTTGGCGCCACTGGCGCATCCCATCCGTGGTCCTGTCTGGAGCCATGGATGCGTCTGATCGTCAGCCTGCTTGCCGCCCTGCTGCCCTGCGCAGCCCTGGCCGCCCCATCCCAGGTCGTCACTGACGACATCGCCCGCTTCTGGGCCACCTATGACGCGGTGCGCGCCGAACCCGATGCCGAGCGCCGGGTGTCGCTGGTCCAGCAGCGCTACATCGATCCGGGCAGTCCCGGCCTGCACGCGCTGATGCAGGTGCGCCACTACAGTGCCCGCGAATACGCCGAGGCCATGCAGTCATGGCCACGCTTCTGGACCTCGGTACGGCCGTTGACCGCGAATGCACAGCAGGCCAGCGCCACGCTGGAGCGCGACCTGGTCGCGTTCCGTTCGCTCTACCCTGCCCTGCGCCCGGCCACCATCACCTATGCGGTGGGCGTGCTGCGCACCGGTGGCACCACGCTGGGCGACAAGGTGCTGATTGGCGCGGAGATGGCGCTGGGCGATGAGCGCGTGGACGTGAGCGAGCTGCCGGAGAAGATGCGCGACCGGCTGCGGATCTTCTACGACACCCGCCCGGGCGCGAACAACGCGCAGAACAACCTGCACGAGTACGTGCACACGCAGCAGCGTGAGACCACCGGCAACCTGGCCCAGTACGTGGTGCGCGAGGGTGTGGCCGAGTACGTGGCCGAGCGGCTGAGCGGGCGTCGGCCGGCGCTGCCGCTGTACACCTACGGGCCCGCGCACGAGGCGGAAATCCGCGCGCGCTTCGTCGCTGAAATGGACGGCGAAGATCTGGACAACTGGCTGTACAACAGCGCCCGCAATCCGTTCGGGGTGAGTGATGTGGGGTACTACGCCGGGTATCGCATCGCGCAGGAGTACATGCGGCGGCAGAAGGATGAAAAGGCTGGGATCGCGCGGATGATCGAGTTGGACTATGCCGATCCGAAGGCGGTGCGGGCCTTCATCGAGGCGTCGGGGTGGTTGCCTGATGAGGCTGCCGGCCAACGGCCGGCACTACCAGACTCCAGCCGCCGGTAGCGGCGGGACAGAGAGTGCGAACCAACGGTTCGCACCCACCATTGGGGGCATCAGCCCCATCACCTCAGGCGTACAGCGTAGGGTCCGGCACGCCGGCTTCGGCGAAGCCCTGCGCGCGCAGGCGGCAGGCGTCGCAGTGGCCGCAGGCGGCGCCGTTGGCGTCGGCGTTGTAGCAGGACACGGTCAGGCCGAAGTCCACGCCCAGGCGCACGCCTTCGCTGACGATCTGGCCCTTGCTGAGGAACTGCAGCGGCGCATGCACCTTGATGCCCGCCCCCTCCACGCCGGACTTGGTGGCCAGGTTGGCCAGTGCCTCGAACGCAGCCACGAACTCGGGGCGGCAGTCCGGGTAGCCGGAGTAGTCCACTGCGTTGACGCCGCAGAAGATGTCGTTGGCGCCGAGCACTTCGGCCCAGCCCAGGGCCAGCGACAGCATGATGGTGTTGCGCGCCGGCACGTAGGTGACCGGGATGCCGGCACCGCCGGCCTCGGGCACGTCGATGTCGTCGGTCAGCGCCGAGCCGCCAATGCTGCGCAGGTCCACGTCCACGGTCTTGTGCGCGACCACGCCCTGGGCCTTGGCCACGCGGGCGGCGGCGTCCAGTTCGGAGGTGTGGCGCTGGCCGTAGCGCACGCTCAGGGCGTGGACGGCGAAGCCCTGTTCCTGGGCCAGGGCGATGACGGCGGCTGAATCCATGCCGCCGGAGAGAAGCACGACTGCCTTCTTCATGGGAAATCTTCCGGTTGGGAGGGGAAAGCCAGCACGCTGTCCCGCGCCGGAGCTACATCAGGGAACGCTGCACCGGCTCATCGGCCGGGCTCGTCGTTCCACAGGATTTTATGCAACTGCATCTGGAAGCGCACCGGCAGCCGGTCTTCGACGATCCAGTCGGCCAACTGCCGTGCGGTGATCTCGCTCTTGCTGGGCGAGAAGAACACGGTGCAGCGCTTTACCAGATCGTGCTCGGCCAGCAGGGCCTTGGCCCAGTCGTAGTCTTCGCGGCTGCAGATGACGAACTTGATCTGGTCGCGCGCGGTCAGCAGCGGCAGGTTTTCCCAGCGGTTGCGCGCCACTTCGGCCGAACCCGGGGTCTTGATGTCCACTACCCGCGACACGCGCGGGTCCACCGCGCTGACGTCCAGTGCGCCGGAGGTTTCCAGCGAGACGTCCATGCCGGCATCGCACAGCTTCTGCAGCAGCACTAGGCAGCGCTTCTGCGCCAGCGGCTCGCCGCCGGTCACGCAGACGTGGCGCACGCCCTGGGCCAGCACCTCGGCCACGATATCGTCGATATCCCACCAGGTGCCGCCGTGGAAGGCATAGGCGGTGTCGCAGTACTGGCAGCGCAGCGGGCAGCCGGTCAGGCGCACGAACACGGTCGGCCAGCCGGCGGTATCGGCTTCGCCCTGCAGCGAGGTGAAGATCTCGGTGATCTTCAGGCGCGGCAGGGGCGATTGCACGATGTCGCTGGGCGTGGCGACGGCGTTGGACGGGGTAACGGCGGTCATGGCAGGCAATTCTTCAGGGGCGGGCGACCGGTGTATCGGCGCCGGAAACGAAAGCAGCCGAGCATGGGCTCGGCTCTACGGGGTGCGCAGTGTACGCCCGTCAGGCAGGTCAGCGGATCTGCTTGCCCAGCCGGATCGACTGCAGGCGGTCCTGCGCGGTGCGCGCGGCGTCCGAGCCGGGGTACTGCGCCACGACGGCTTCCAGCGTCTGCTGGGCCTGGTCGACCTTGCCCTCGCCGTATTGCGAGAGGCCAACCTTGAGCAGGCCGCCAGCGGCCTTGTCGTGGGTCGGATAGCGCGAGAGCAGTTCACGGAACTGGGCCTCCGCCATCGGGAAATTGCGGGTGGCGTAGTAGCTCTCGCCCAGCCAGTACAGCGCGTTCGGCGCATAGACGCCGTTCGGGTACAGCTGCAGGAAACTCAGGAACAGCTGCGCCGAATCATCGTACTTGCCGGCCTTCAGTGAATCGAAGGCGACGTTGTAGGAGGTGCGCTCGTCGCCGGTGGCGGCAAGGCTGCCCGCATCACCGTGTACGGAAGGCGGCCGCTCGGAAGTGGCCGCCGCTGCGGGTGTTGCCGGGGCCGGTGCGGCCTTCGGCGCGCTCGCCGGAACGGGCGGCAGGGCCGGGGCGGCATTGCCCCCTTCCAACCGGTTCAGGCGGCTGTCCAGATCCAGGTACTGATCCTGGGCGGACTGCTTGAGCTGGGCATTGTCGTGCTGCAACTGCTCGATCGAGGCCTGCAGGCTGGTGACCTGCTGCCGCAGCTGATTGATCTGGTTCAACAGGTCCTGGTTGGCACTGTTGTTGTACATCTGCTGCTCGAGCGCGCCGACACGGTCGGCCAGGCTCTGTCGCTGTGCGTGCGCCGGTGCGGCAGCCACGAGGGCTGCCGCAACGACCAGCATCAGTTTGATGCCGATGCGCATGGATTACTGCGCGGTGTAGACGATTTCGACGCGACGGTTCTGCGACCAGCAGGACTCGTTCGACTCGGTGCAGACCGGACGCTCTTCACCGTAGGACACGACGGTCAGCTGCGAAGCCGAGCCACCGTTGGCCTGCAGGGCCGAGCTGACGCCGTTGCCACGACGCTCACCCAGGGCCTGGTTGTACGCACGCGAACCGCGCTCGTCGGTGTGGCCCTGCAGGGTGATGCGCGAGGACGGACGGTCACGCAGGTACTTGGCGTGGCACGCCATGATGGCCTGGAATTCCGGCTTCACGTCTTCCTTGTCCAGGTCGAAGTAGACAACGCGCTGGCGCAGGCAAGCGTCGGTGTCCAGGTCGCCCGGGCCGTACAGGCCGGAGGTCGACGGGCCGGTCGGGGTGGTGGTCGAGGTGCCGGTGTCGACCGAAGCCGGCACTTCTTCCTTGACCTTCTTCGAGCAACCGGCCAGGACGGCCACAGACAGCAGGGAAACAAGCAGAACGCGGGTGGACTTGTTCATGGCGATACCTTTGTGGCTCCTAAGCCGATGAGGGGTTCAAGACAGCGAAAATATTAACACTCTTTTAGCGCTGGGTACGGTATGGGGACCATGCCGGTTCGCGCACATCTCCGTCAGCCAGAACCAACCGCTGGCGCACGCGCGCATCGGCGGAAACGGCATACAGCACACCACGGCCACCCTCGCGGGCGGCGTACAACACCATGCTTGCGTTGGGCGCAAAGCTCGGAGATTCATCCAGCGAACCCGGGGACAGCGTGCTCCAGCGGGGCGAGCCCAGCGAGCTGTCCATCATCGCGATCTTGTAGCTGTTGCCCGAGCCCTGGGCGACGGCGATCTTCTTGCCATCGTAGGACACCGAGGGCTTGGCATTGTAGTTGCCCTGGAAGGTCACGCGCTCGGCGCTGCCGCCACCGGCACCGACCTTGTAGACCTGCGGACGGCCGCCGCGGTCGGAGGTGAAGTAGACGGCGCTGCCATCCGGGGCCCAGGTCGGCTCGGTATCGATGGCGAAGTGGTTGGTCAGCTGGGTCAGCTGCTTGCTGCCCAGGTCCATCACGTAGATCTCCGGGTTGCCCGAGCGCGACAGGGTCAGGGCCAGCTTGCGGCCGTCCGGCGAGAATGCCGGGGCGCTGTTGATGCCACGGAAGCTGGTCACCAGCTCGCGTGCACCGGTGCCGATGTTCTGGATGTAGATCGCCGAATTGCCACGCTCGAAGCTGACGTAGGCCAGCTTGCTGCCATCGGGGCTCCACGACGGCGACAGCAGCGGCTCGGCCGAACGCACGATGGTCTGCGGGTTGTAGCCATCCGAGTCGGCCACCATCAGCGCATAGCGCATGGCGTCGCCCTTGCCGCTGGCGGTCACATAGGCGATGCGGGTCCAGAAGGCGCCGCGGATGCCGGTGATCTTCTCGTAGATGGCGTCGGCCATCTGGTGGGCAACGTCGCGCATGGCATTGCCACGGGCGGTCATTGCCAGGCCGAGCAGGCGCTCGCCCTTGGGCACGTCGAACAGTTCGTACTCGACGCGGTAGGCGCCGGCACCGGCATCGAGCACGCGGCCGACCACGATGTAGTTCTGCTTCAGCGCGCGCCAGGTGGCGAACTGGATGTCGCCGCCGCGCACCGGCTTTTCGACGATCTGCGCTTCCGGCAGCGTGCGGAACTGGCCCGAGCGCTCCAGGTCGGCGCGGACCACGCCGGCGACGTCGGTCTGCGGAGCGGCCGACGAACCCTGGTAGGGCATCGGCACGATGGTGATCGGCAGGGCGGAGGCATTGCCGCCGATGATGTCGATATCCAGCCCCTTCTGCTGCGCGACGGCAGCAAAGGGCAGCAACAGGGCCGCAAACACGGCAAGCCAGCGAGGCATCTTTTTCATGGAGCGCTCAATAGGGGGAAACCGGAACGAGGGATAACAAAGCGGCAGTGAACCGCTTCGCAATCATGAACCAAGGGTACGTGAATTCCGGGTCAGTTCCAGCCCGTCCTCTCACACACCGTTAACGTCGTGGCTAACATCGCGCCGCCTGCCCCGGTCACCGCCCAGCGCTACGGTGCCCGACGACCGCCCACAGCCTGTCGGGTCGAGCCCCGGTCCGCCAGCGGCAATCGCGACATCAGTCGGCGCGGGCGGCCCCAGAGCCGCCCTGCCCTCCCCGCCTCAGCGATCCTGGGCGGTAAAGGTGAAGTTGAGCGTGCGTGCGAACACCGACTCGAAGCCGCGGTACGGCAACGGCTGCGCGTTGAGCACGGCGGCCTCGATCGAACGCTTGCCGGCCTCGTCGTAGGGGCAGTTCGGGCTGACCTTGGCCTGCATTACCGTGCCGCCCGGAATCTGGGTGATGGTGATCTGGCAGCGCTGGCCCAGCGGCACCGTATCCGGGCGCACCCACTGCGACAGCACCTTGGCCTGGATCGCTGCGGCGTACTTGGCTGAAAGATCGTCGCTGCTGCCGCCACCACCGGCGGCCGGCTGGGAGGCGCCGCTGGCACCGGCGGCCGCACTGCCGGCGGCATTGCGCGCGGCGGCGACCTGGCGCAGCTTCTGCTCGGCCAGCTTGGCTTCCTTCTCGGCCTGCTCGCGGCGGGCCCGGATCTCGGCGATCTTCTTCTGCTTCTCGGCCTCGGCCTTGTCGGCGGCCACGCGTTCCTGCTCGGCCTGCTTCTTCTTCTCGTCCGCTTCCTGCTGCTTGGCCAGGCGCAGCTTCTGCTCCGCTTCTTCCTGGCGCTTGCGCTCGGTCAGGTCGATCTGTTCCTGGCGGCGCTTGGCTTCCTGCTCCTGCTTGGCCTTCTCCTGCGAGATGGCCAGCGCGCTGACCGCCTCCTGGTCCTTGGTATCCGGCTGCGCGACGCGCTCCTGCGCCTGTTGCTGCTGCGGCGTGGGGGCGTCCTGCGGGCGCGGTTCGGGAATCGGCTGCGGCGGCGGGATGGTGTCTTCCGGCACCGGGATCGGCTCGGCGACCGGCGGCGGCAGGTCCTCCAGCTTCTCCGACTGGCGCAGCGCCTGGCGCGCGGCGGAGGCCTCGGACGCGGACAGCGCCAGGCTGGCCTCGACCGAGGGATCGCCTGCGGCGGCGTCGGTATTGCGTTGGGGTGACCACAGCCAGGCCACGATGAAGACCAGCGCGACCAGCAGGTGCACCAGCAACGCCAGCGCCAGGGGCAGGCCCCAGCCGGGTTCGCGCTGATGCGGGGGTGGCAGGGCGTCAGCGTGCATCGGTGGCCAGGCCTACCTTGTCTACCTTGGCGCGCTTGATCACGTCCATCGCGGCAATGACCTTCTCATAGGCCACGGCGCGGTCGGCGGCGACGATCACGCGCACGCCCTTGTCCTGGGCGGCGATGCCGGCCAGGCGGCCTTCCAGCTCCTCGGCCGACACGGCGGTCGGTTCCTTGGCGTCGGGCAGCTTCAGGCTGAGCTGGCCGTCCTGGCGCACCGAGACGATCACCGGGTCCTGCTTGCTCTCCAGCGCCTTGGCATTGGACTGCGGCAGGTCGACGTCGAAGCTCAGGGTGAGCAGCGGCGCGGTGACCATGAAGATGATCAGCAACACCAGCATGACGTCGATGTAGGGAACGACGTTGATTTCCGATTTCAGCTTGCGGCGCTTGCGGCGACCGATGGCAGCGGACATGGCTTGGACTCCCGGGTCAGGCGCTTACTCGTCGCCAGCGCTCTGGCGCTGCAGGATGGAGCTGAACTCTTCGGCGAAGGTCTCGAACCGCACCGACATGCGCTCGACGCGGGTGGTGAAGCGGTTGTACGCCCACACCGCCGGGATCGCCACGAACAGGCCGATGGCGGTGGCGAACAGGGCTTCGGAGATGCCCGGCGCGACGGCGGCGATGCCGGCCTGCGCGCCGCTGCTGATCATGTCGTGCATGGTCACCATGATGCCGAACACGGTACCGACCAGGCCCACGTACGGCGCGGTGGAGCCGATGTTGGCCAGCAGCTCCAGGTTGCGCTCGAGCTGGTCCACTTCACGGGTATAGGTGGTGCGCATGGCGCGCTGGGCGCCTTCCAGCTGCGCACGGCCATCCAGGCGGCGCTTGTCGCGCAGGCGGGTGTACTCGCGGAAGCCGGCTTCGAAGATGGCTTCCAGGCCGGTCACGCTGCGGCTGCGGTCGGTGGCCGCGCTGTACAGCTTGCCCAGGTCGGCACCGGACCAGAAGCGGTTCTCGAACTCGTCGGCTTCGCGGGTGGCCTGCTTGAACACGCGGGCCTTGCGGAAAATGATCACCCAGCTGACGAACGAGCCGACCAGCAGCAGCAGCACGATGATCTTCACCGGCAGGCTGGCCTTGGCCATCAGTTCGAGGTAGTTGATGCCGCCGCCGGTGGTGGCCTGGGCAAGGGTCTGTGTCGCGGCGTTGCTGACGTCGGCCGGCAGTGCCTCGGTGACCGTGGCCTGCAGGGCCAGGAGCGTTGCGATCATCCGTTGTTCCTCAGTGTTCGGATTCGGGGTGGAGGTGGGGTTGCAGCACGGCAAGGACGGCCTCGTCCATGCCACGCGGGCGGAAACTGGCCGCTTCCAGTGCGGCGATGCGGACCTGGGCCGACAGCAGCAGCTCGCCGTCGCGCAGGATCTGCTGGTCGAAGACCATGCTGGCCTTCTTCAGCTGGACCAGGCGGGCAGTCACCTGCAGGGTGTCATCCAGCCGTGCCGGCCTGATGAAATCCATCTGCATCGAGCGCACCGCGAAGACCATCCCGTGCTCGGCGCGCATGCGCTCCTGGCCGTAGCCGAGCGCGCGCATCCATTCGGTCCGGGCCCGTTCCATGAAGGCCACGTAGCGGGCGTGGTAGACCACGCCACCCGCGTCGGTATCTTCCCAGTAAATGCGTGTCGGCCAACTGAATCGCGGCTCAACCGACATCGGGAACCTCCGCGAACAGGTCCTGCGGCGGATTCTTCGGCTTCAGGCCCATGTGCCGGTAAGCCTTGTGGGTGGCCATGCGGCCGCGCGCGGTACGCACCAGGAAGCCCTGCTGGATCAGGTACGGCTCGACCACGTCTTCCAGCGTGCCACGCTCTTCGGACAGCGCCGCGGCCAGCGATTCGATGCCGACCGGGCCGCCGTCGAAGTAGTCGACCATCGTCTTGAGCAGGCGCCGGTCCAGCTCGTCGAAGCCCTCCGGGTCGACCTTCAGCATCTTCATCGCGGCCTGTGCCACCGCCTCGTCGATATGGCCGCCGGCCTTCACCTGGGCGTAGTCACGCACGCGGCGCAGCAGGCGATTGGCGATACGCGGAGTGCCGCGCGCGCGGCGCGCGATCTCGCCGGCGCCATCGGCGGTGCAGTCGATGCCGAGGATGGTGGCCGAGCGGCGCACGATCCGGGTCAGTTCTTCAACGCTGTAGAACTCCAGGCGCTGGACGATGCCGAAGCGGTCGCGCAGCGGTGCGGTCAGCAGGCCGGCGCGGGTGGTGGCCCCGATCAGGGTGAACGGGGGCAGGTCGATCTTGATCGAGCGGGCGGCAGGGCCCTCGCCGATCATGATGTCGATCTGGAAGTCTTCCATCGCCGGGTACAGCACTTCCTCGACCACCGGCGACAGGCGGTGGATCTCGTCCACGAACAGCACGTCGTGCGGCTGGAGGTTGGTCAGCAGCGCTGCGAGGTCGCCGGCCTTCTCGATCACCGGGCCGGAGGTCACCCGCAGGGCCACGCCCAGCTCGTTGGCGATGACGTGGCTGAGGGTGGTCTTGCCGAGCCCGGGCGGCCCGAAGATCAGCACGTGGTCGAGCGCGTCGCCGCGGGCCTTGGCCGCTTCGATGTAGATCTCCAGCTGCTCGCGCACCGGGGCCTGGCCAAGATAGTCGGCCAGGCGCTTGGGGCGGATGCTGGCGTCGGCGGCGTCATCCTCGCGGGTGGCGCCGGCGCCGATGATGCGGTCGTCGGTCATACCGTGATTATGCGGTAAATGGTTGCATTCCGGGGCCGGAAGCACGGTAGTGCCGGCCGCTGGCCGGCAACCCCATGAACACCAGTGGTGCGGCGGATGCCGGCCAGCGGCCGGCACTACCAGACCTCAGATCTCGACCTGGGCCCCGAGTTCCACCAGGCGATTGCCCGGAATCCGGAAGAAGCCGGTGGCCGGGGCGGCGTTGCGATGCATCAGCGCGAACAGCTTGTCGCGCCAGATCGGCATGCCGCGGTTGGCGGTGGCCACGATGGTCTCGCGGCTGGCGAAGAAGGTGGTGTCCATCGGGTCGAAGTAGATGCCGCCGTGGTCACACGAACGCATCAGCGCCAGCGGCACGTCCGGGGTCTCCATGAAACCGAAGCGCACGTAGACCCGGTAGAACTCGTCGCCCACCGATTCGATCTTCAGCCGCTGCCCTTCCATCGCATAGGGGATCGGCAGGGTTTCCACGTGCAGGAACACGTTGCGCTCGTGCAGCACCTTGTTGTGCTTGAGGTTGTGCATCAGCGCATGCGGCGCCACGGTCGGGTCGGCGGTGAGGAACACCGCGGTGCCCGGCACGCGTACCGGCGGGGCCAGCATCAGGCCCGGCAGGAAGGTATCCAGGCGGATGCCGTCCTTGCGGATCTCGTCGCGCAGCAGCTCGCGGCCACGGCGCCAGGTGCGCATCATGGTGAACAGGAAGATGCCCAGCACCACCGGGAACCAGGCGCCCTGCAGCAGCTTGGCGCCGTTGGCGATGACGAAGCCGAGGTCGATGATGAAGAACACCACGCACAGCGGCAGCAGCCAGCCACGCGACTTCGGCCACAAGGTGCGCGCCACCACGGCCAGCAGCAGGGTGTCGATCAGCATCGTGGCCGACACCGAAATGCCGTACGCCACGGCCAGGTTGGACGAGCTGCGGAAGGCCAGCACCAGGCCGAATACCATCACCGCGATGCCCCAGTTGATGCCCGGGATGTAGATCTGGCCAATGGTGTCGTGCGAGGTGTGCTTGATGCGCATGCGCGGGATGTAGCCCAGCTGCATGGCCTGGCGCGAGACCGAGAATGCGCCGGTGATGACCGACTGCGACGCGATCACCGCCGCCATGGTGGCCAGGATGATCATCGGGTACAGCGCCCACGAGGGCACGGCCTCGAAGAACGGATTCTTCAGCGCCTCGGGGTGGTTGAGTACCAGCGCGCCCTGCCCCAGGTAGTTCAGCACCAGGCACGGCAGCACGAAGAAGTACCAGGCATGGCGGATCGGACGCAGGCCGAAGTGGCCCATGTCGGCGTACAACGCCTCACCGCCGGTCACCGCCAGCACCACCGCGCCAAGGATGAAGATGCCGTGCCAGCCATGCTCCATGAAGAAGCGGATGCCCCACCACGGATTGAACGCCTTCAGCACCTCCGGTGCGTCGACGATGTTGTAGATGCCGATCGCCGCCAGCGACAGGAACCAGATCGCCATGATCGGCCCGAACGCCTTGCCGATCTTCTCGGTGCCGAAGCGCTGCGCGGCGAACACCGCCAGCAGCACCACCAGGGTGACCGGCACGATGAAGACATGCAGGCCCGGCGCGGCCACCTCCAGGCCTTCCACCGCACTGAGCACGGACATCGCCGGGGTGATCACGCCGTCGCCGAAGAACAGCGAGGCGCCGAAGATGCCCAGGATGCCCACCACGTACGCCGAGCGCGAGCCGTTGCGCAGCGTGCGCTGGGTCAGCGCCATCAGCGCCATGATGCCGCCTTCGCCGTCATTGTCGGCGCGCATGATGATGGTGACGTACTTCAGCGTCACCACCAGGTTCAGCGCCCAGAACGCCAGCGACAGCACGCCCAGCACGGTGTCGTGGTCGCTGTTGAGCCCATAATGCGGCGAGAACGCCTCCTTCAGGGTGTACAGCGGGCTGGTGCCGATATCGCCGAAGACCACGCCGATCGCACCGATGACCAGCGCCAGCCCTCCAGCGGAGGGAGCGTGGCCGTGGCCGCCGGGCGCGGCTGCGTGCGGGGTTTGACTGCTGGACATGGGACTCCTGGCGAAGCTCAGGCGGTTCGTTGAGGGAAAGGAAGGCCGTTCAGCGCAGCGCCGACTGCAGCGCCTTGCGGATCACGGTGGCCACTTCGTCGCCTTCATTGAAGGCATCGCGGGCCATGCGGGCCGCTTCGGCCGGCTTGTAGCCCAGCTGCTGCAGGGCCACGGTGGCATCGGACAGCGGATCGGCCGGCGCCGGGCCACTGCCGGTGGGCAGCGCGCCGCCGGCACCGAACTGGGCGGCACGGTCACGCAGTTCCAGCACCATGCGCTCGGCAGTCTTCTTGCCGATACCCGGGATGCGGGTCAATGCGGTGATGTCGCCGGCCTGGACCATCCGCGCGAATTCCTCGACGCTGACGCCGGACAGCACGGCCAGCGCGATCTTCGCGCCGATGCCGCTGACCTTCTGCACGTCGCGGAACAGGCGCCGCTCGCCCTCGCGCAGGAAGCCGTACAGCGAGACGCTGTCCTCCTTCTGCGCGTAGTGGGTGTACAGGGTGACCTCGCGGCCGAGTTCGGGCAGGTCGTAGAAGGTGCTCATCGGCGCCTCCAGTTCGTAGCCCACTCCGTTCACGTCCACCACCAGCCACGGCGGCGCCTTGTAGGCGACGATGCCGCGCAGTCGACCGATCATTGCGTGCAGCTCCTCATTTGCGGCCCCACGCCTGGCGGGCGGTGAGCCCCAGGCGGTTGGCCGTTGCCCTTACGTGGGCATGGGTGATCGCCACCGCCAACGCGTCGGCCGCGTCGGCCTGCAGCTTGGTTTTCAGGTTGAGCATGAGCCCGACCATGTGTTGAACCTGTTGCTTTTCGGCGCCACCACGGCCCACCACGGCGAGCTTGATCTCGCTGGCAGCGTATTCGTGCACCGGCAGGTCGCGCAGCACCACCGCCGAGATCGCCGCGCCGCGGGCCTGGCCCAGCTTCAGCGCCGAATCGGGATTGCGCGCCATGAACACCTTTTCGATGGCCACTTCGTGCGGCTGGTACTCGCGGCACAGGTCGGCCAGCCCCAGCACCAGCAGTTTCATGCGCTGCGGGAAGTCGTCGGCGCCCAGCAGCACCAGCGGCTGGTGGTGCACGTAACTGACGCGGCCGGCAGCATCGACATCGATGATGCCGACCCCGGTCCGCTGCGAACCGGGATCGATGCCGAGGATGCGGGTCATGCCGCGCTCCTGGCGGGGCGGAACGGAGTGCGCTGGCAGGCGTATGGGCTCATGACTGTCCGCGGTGACCGTTCAACGGCCCGCGCCCAGGCCGTCGGGGACGGCTCAGGCGTAGGCGTCGGCGCCGAGTTCGGCGTTGGAATACACGTTCTGCACGTCGTCCAGGTCTTCGAGCATGTCCAGCAGCTTCTTGACCTGCAGGGCGACCTCGCCCTCGACCTTGATGTCGTTGTCGGCGCGGAAGGTGATCTCGGCGTGGTCGGCGACATGCCCGGCAGCGGCCATCGCGTCCTTGACCGCGTTGAACGCGTCAGGGCTGGTGACCACGTCGATCGAACCGTCGTCGGGATAGACCACGATGTCGTCGGCGCCGGCCTCGATGGCCGCTTCGGTGATCGTTTCCTCGTCGGCGCCGGGGGCGAAGCTGAGCACGCCCAGGCGCTTGAACATGAAGGCCACCGAGCCTTCGGTACCCATGTTGCCGCCGCACTTGCTGAACGCATGGCGGACGTCGGCCACGGTGCGCACGCGGTTGTCGGTCAGGCAGTCGACGATCACGGCCACGCCACCCGGGGCATAGCCCTCGTAGCGGATCTCCTCGTAATCGACGCCTTCCAGTTCACCGGTGGCCTTCTTGATGGCGCGCTCGATCACGTCCTTGGACATGTTCACGGCCAGGCCCTTGTCCACCGCCACGCGCAGGCGCGGGTTGTTGTTGGGGTCGCCTCCACCGCCGCGCGCGGCAACGCCGATCTCGCGGATGATCTTGGTGAAAATCTTGCCGCGCTTCGCGTCGGACGCGTTCTTGCGGGCTTCGATGGAGGGGCCTCTACCCATGGGTGCTACCGTCTGGCTGCTTCAGGATCAAGGCGCGGATTCTACCTGATCGGGGGCGGCAACCGTGTCTAGGCCCGCTATTGTTGTAGGGCCCTGCCTCCCCTGCCGCTAGGCCGCCGCCGCGTCGCGGCTGTGGTCGAAGTGGCCGTGGCGCAGGAAATGCGCGGTCTGCCGCGCGGCATCAGGCGACACCACCAGGCCGCTGTGGCTGGTGCGGACCACGCAATGGTCGGCCAGGCCCGGCAGCCGCGTCTCGGCCAGTGCCACGGTGCCGTCGGACGCATCGTCGATCGCACCCAGCAGGCTGCCCAGCCCGTGCGGCACCGATCCGGCGATCAGCCCGACTTCGGCATTGCCCTGCCAGTCCGGCAGGCCATCAAGCAACAATTCGCTGCTGCGCCCCAGCGCCAGGCCCCAGCCGTGTTCGGACAACGAGCGCGCGGTCCCACTGCCGCGCAGCGGCGAACCGAGGCAGACCACGCGCTGCACCGGCAGTTCCGGCTTGCGCCGCAGCGCCTCCAGCGCCAGCAGTCCGCCCAGGCTGTGGCCGACCAGCGACAACGGGCCGGCATCGGCCAGCCGCTCCAGCAGCTGCGGCACGGCCACGTCGGGGCCGCCGAACACCGAGGAGTAGCCGAACGCATGCACCTGGAAGCCGCGCGCGCGCAGGCGCCAGGCCAGCGGCCCGACCCAGGCGCGGGCATTCCAGATGCCATGCAGCAGCAGTACGGGGGGAGTCATGCAAACAGCCTGGCGGTCAGCGGGGCAGGAACGTGGGGTGATTGAACACGCGCGCGCAGCAAGCCGCGGTGAACGTCAGGACGCGCGCGGTGCGCGGCGCAGGATGAATTCAAGATCGTTGGTATCGCCAACCGGGAACAGGTACTCGCCGGCCTTCTCGAAACCGTAGCGTGCATAGAAGCGCTGCGCGCCGAAGTTCTCCGACCATACCCCCAGCCAGAGCGTGCGCGGGCCTTCGTGCTCCAGCCAGGCCAGCGCGGTTTCCAGCAGGCGGCTGCCCCAGCCACAGCTCTGCTGGGTCTTGATCAGGTACAGGCGCTTGAGTTCGCCGTCACCGGGTTTCACCTCCGGGTGCGGCAGGCCGCAGGGGCCGGCGGCGGCATGGCCGACCGCCTCCCCGTCCAGTTCCAGCAGCCACACCGCGTAATCGGGGTGGGCCAGGATCACGCGCTGGCGCTCGATCGAGTAGGCCTCTTCGAGGAAGGCCTGCAGGTCCTGCGGCGGGTACAGATGGCCGAAGGTTTCGGTGAACGTGCGGGCGGCCAGCGCCGACAGGGTCGGCGCGTCGTCCACGGTGGCGCGGCGGATCGAATACATGCAGGAAGTTGACGCCAGGGCGAAGCGCGGGTCAAGCCTTTTCAGGCGATTCCGCGTCTTCGTCCTCGTCCTCTTCCTCGTATTCCTCTTCGTCCTCTTCTTCCTCGCCGTCCTCGTCCTCGTCGTACTCTTCCTCTTCGTCGTCCTCGTAATCCTCGACGCCGAAGTCCTCACCGTCCCAACGGCCTTCGCCGTCGGCGACGAAGGTCAGCGCCATCGCCGCCGGGTTGGTACCGACACGGACCAGCCAACCACCGAACACGCGTGCACGCTCGGTGACCAGGGTGGCCTCGGAGCCTTCATTGCCCAGCTTTTCCCACTCCAGCGAAAACGCAAACTCGGTCATTGCCTGGATCTCCTGATCAGTTGGTCTTGGGGCGAACCTGGATGTGCACTTC
Organism: Stenotrophomonas sp. PI_27; assembly: GCF_027854495.1. Classification (NCBI taxonomy): domain Bacteria; kingdom Pseudomonadati; phylum Pseudomonadota; class Gammaproteobacteria; order Lysobacterales; family Lysobacteraceae; genus Stenotrophomonas; species Stenotrophomonas sp. PI_27. Next base: position 42,732 of record NZ_JAJNOF010000007.1, on the reverse strand, counting down.
GGCCAGCTGCGCGTCGACGATCGGCGACGGCGCGTCGGTCATCAGATCCTGTGCACCGGTGGTCTTCGGGAACGGGATGACGTCGCGGATCGACTCCGTGCCGGCCATCAGGGCGGCGATGCGGTCGATGCCGAAGGCGATGCCACCGTGCGGCGGCGCGCCGTAGTTCAGCGCGTCGAGCAGGAAGCCGAACTTGGCGCGGGCCTCTTCGGCACCGATGCCGAGCAGTTCGAAGACCGCACTCTGCATGTCCGGACGGTGGATACGGATCGAACCGCCGCCGATTTCATTGCCGTTGAGCACCATGTCGTAACCGCGCGAGACCGCGGTACGGGCATTGGCGCGCAGGTCGGCGATATCGTCCACGGCCGGTGCGGTGAAGGGGTGATGCAGGGCGACGTAGCGCTGTTCTTCCTCGTCCCACTCGAACATCGGGAAGTCGGTGACCCACAGCGGCGCCCAGCCGCCGGCAACCAGGCCGAAGTCCTTGCCGGCCTTCAGGCGCAGCGCGCCCATGAAGTCGGAGACCTTGTTGTAGCCACCGGCACCGAAGAACACGATGTCGCCGTTGCCGGCACCGACATGGGCCACCAGCGCGGCGAAGCGCTCTTCGCTGAAGAACTTCTGGATCGGCGAGCTGACTTCGCCGTTGTCGGCGATCTTGATGTAAGCCAGGCCCTTGGCGCCGTACTTGGCGGCATGCGCGGCGTACTCGTCGATCTGCTTGCGGCTCAGCGACGCGCCGCCCGGGATGCGCAGCGCGGCGACGCGGCCTTCGGCATCGTTGGCCGGACCGGTGAACACCGGGAACTCGCTGTCCTTGACCAGTTCAGCCACGTCGACCAGTTCCAGCGCGATGCGCAGGTCCGGCTTGTCCGAACCATAGCGACGCATCGCCTCGGCCCAGGTCATGCGCGGGAAGCTGGCATCCAGCTCGACATCGACCACCTCCTTGAAGATGGCGCGAATCATGTCCTCGACGAAGTCCTGCACGTCGCGCTCGCGGACGAAGGCGAACTCCATGTCCAGCTGGGTGAATTCCAGCTGGCGGTCGGCGCGCAGCGCTTCGTCGCGGAAGCAGCGCGCGATCTGGTAGTAGCGGTCGAACCCGGCCACCATCAGGATCTGCTTGAACAGCTGCGGGCTCTGCGGCAGGGCGTAGAACTCGCCCGGGTGCATGCGCGCCGGCACCAGGAAGTCGCGTGCGCCTTCCGGGGTGGCCTTGGTCAGGATCGGGGTCTCGATGTCCTGGAAGCCCTTTTCGTCCAGGTGGCGGCGCAGGGCCTGCACCAGCTTGATGCGGGTGCGCTGCATGCGCTGCATTTCCGGGCGGCGCAGGTCCAGGTAGCGGTACTTCAGGCGGGTTTCCTCGCCCGGGTTCTCGTGGGCGTGGAACGGCAGCGGCGCGGCCTTGTTCAGCACGGTGATGGCCGTGGCGATCACTTCCACCTTGCCGGTGCGCATCTTGTCGTTCACCGCGTGGCGGGCGCGCACGACGCCTTCCACCTGCAGTACGTCCTCGTAGCCCAGCGACGCGGCCACGGCGAACACTTCGGCGTTGTCGGCCTCCACGGTCACCTGCACGATGCCTTCATGATCCCGGAGATCGATGAAGCAGACGCCGCCCTGGTTACGGGCCACGTCGGTCCAGCCGGCGAGGGTGACAGTCTGGCCAATCAGGGTCTCGTCGACCAGGCCGCAGAAGTGGGTACGCATGGGGGGAAGCTCCGCTGGAGAACGCCGGCACCGGATGGGGGCCGGAAAGCCTCGTATTCTGCGGCCGAGGCCCCGGCCGGGGCAAATCCGGGCAGTCACGCCGGCTTGATCGCCCCGGTCCCTATAGTCGGCCACCTGCCACCGTATGGGATGCCGCCATGAAATCGTTGTCCCTGGCCAGCCTGGCCGTGACCCTGAGCACGCTGGCCGTGCTCGCCCTGCCCTCCGCTCCGGCCGCTGCGCAGGACGGGGTGATCCGCTGCGAAAGCCAGAACAACCGAGAACGTGTCTGCAGCACCGGCTGGCGCAATGCGCAGCTGGTCCGCCAGCTGTCCGGCAGCGCCTGCGACGAGGGCCGCACCTGGGGCAGCCGCAATGGCAGCATCTGGGTCAGCAACGGCTGCCGCGCCGAGTTCGTTGAAGCCCGCGGCGGCTGGGGCGGCGGCAATGGCGGTGGCTGGGGCGGCAGCAACGGCCGTCCCGGCGAAACCATCCGCTGCGAGAGCCAGAGCAACCGTGAGCGCAGCTGCCCGGTCGGCTGGCGCAACGCCCGCCTGGTCCGCCAGCTCTCCGGCAGCCCCTGCGACGAAGGCCGCACCTGGGGCGTGCGCAACGGCGCGGTCTGGGTCAGCAACGGCTGCCGCGCCGAGTTCGCCGAGGCCCGCGGCTGGGGCGGCGGCGGCGGTGGCTGGGGCGGCGGCAACAGCAATTATTCAATCACCTGCAGCAGCAACAACAACCGCACGCAGAACTGCGACTGGGATGAGCGCCAGGGCCGGCCGGTGCTGCAGCAGCAGCTGTCCGGCAGTGCCTGCCAGGAAGGCCGCAGCTGGGGCTATTCGCGCGGCCAGGTGTGGGTGAGCAACGGCTGCCGGGCGCGCTTCGGCGCGCGCTGAGCACCGGGGTCGGATCCCTGGCCGACGGCCAGGGCTCTGACCCCGGTCAGGTATCCCGCATCTACGCATGGCGTGGATCCACTGGGGATCTTTCAGGGGTCAGGGTGCGGGTGCCTTCTCGTCGCCCCACGGTGGCGGCGGCAGGTCGACCGGCCTGCTCAGGTCGAACTTCACGCGGAAGCGCCGGCCTTCCGGTCGCGTCAGCTCGTAGACGAAGGTCTGGTCCGGATCGATTTCCATCGCCCAGGTGTTGAAGGTGGAGGCCCGCATGTCGGCACGACGGAACATCGCCACGGAATCGGTGTCGGCCGGGAACTGCTGCCGCTCGGCGGTGCCCGGCGGCGTGCTGTCGCCGCCATAGAGGGTGATCGCATCGGCGCTGCCATCCGGGTGGCGATGATCGTGCTTCAGGCGCAGGCCATTTTCGGTACGGGTCAGCACCCACGTACGCGAATGGTCATCACCGACATGGAAGGGGATCCGCAGCTCATGGGCCGGGTCGGCACAGCCGCGCACATGCATGACCAGGCGCTGGCCGGCGAATGGGTCCTTGCCGGTGGGTGCCGGCGTGTCCTCCACCACCCGGCCCTCGAAGGCCTGGCCGCAATGCGCGGCGATGGCCGCCATGAAGGCATCGGCCGGTGCGGTCGCCAGATCATGGGCGACCGAATCGGAACGCTGCGAGCAGGCAGCAAGGGTGAGCAGGAGGGCGGAAGCAGCAGCAACGGCAGGCAGTTTCATGCCCCCAACCCTAACGACCCGGGCCGGTGCGCGCAAACCCTGCGCACCGGCCACGTCACCTCATCGGTGCAGCCAGACCTCGCAACCGCCGATCTCCTGCTTCTGGCCACCGGCGGCATAGCGGCGGATGATCTCCGCCTGCCACTGCATGCGTCCGGGGCTGCTTCCCACCTGGCTGGGGCAGTTGACCAGTGCGGCCAGCGGCAGCCCACCCAGCGCCGCGTCGTCGGCGGCCAGCGACGCGAGCACCTCGTCCGACGCCCAGTCTGGAATCATCACCGCGCGGCGGCCGGAGAAGTACGGCAGTTCGGAGGACCAGTCCTGCCCGAACGCGACCACCACGCCCTGCGCCGTCGTGCCGGTACGGATGACCTCGGCGATCTGCGAAACCGCTGTCGGCTCGCGCGCTTCCCTGATGTCCTTCAGCGACTTCACCAGGCCGAAGCCCACCGACAGCACGCACAGGACGATCGCCAGCGCGACGCCGCGGCGCGGCTTGCCTGCCGCTTCGGCCGCCAGCACCGTCGACCACAGCACCAGGCCGATGATCGAGGTGGCGAACACGATGTTGGCCGCCTGGTAGTAGGGATGGGCGATGTGCAGGTTGGTGAAGACCAGGAACGGCGCCAGGTAGGCCAGCAGCAGGATCCCCACCGCTGCGCGCGTGCGCTTCTGCCACAGCCCGGCGATGACGAAGATGAGGAAGATCCAGTTGGAGCCGATCGCACCGGAGAAGCGCTTCTTGAACACCGTGCCCCACCAGGTGGCCGGATCCAGGCGCTGCTGCAGGGTGCCGTAGTTCCAGGTGGACAACGCATCGGAGGTGATCTGCCGGCCCAGCGCCGACTGCGCCTTCAGCGCGTCGGCATGCTGCAGCCACAGGGTGAGCGTGGCCAGCACGGCAAGTGCGGACAGGCCACCCCAGAACAGCAGGCGCCAATGCTGCCGCAGCCACTGCGGGCGCGAGCCATGTTCACGCAGCGCCAGCCACAGGAAGGCCAGCGCAACGAACGCGGCAAAGCCGAAGAACGAGGTGACCTTGATGGCCGCCGACAGCACCGCGGCGACGATGGCAACCACGCCCACCCACGCGCGCGGCTGGCTGCGCAGGCGCGCCATCGCCCAGACAAAGAGCAGGCCGAAAAACACGGCGCTGGACTCCATCATCACCGAGCGCCCCCAGAACTGCGCGTACGGCGAGACGGCAAACGCGCCGGCCACGCACAGCGCCAGCGTGCGGTCGGGGCGCCACGCCAGCAGCGTGCGGTAGACCAGCCACACGCAGCCGACATGGAAGAGCGCAGACACCAGGCGCCCGCTGTTGTCGGCGCTCATGCCGGTGAGGCTGGACAGCAACGCCGCCAACCACTGGTAGAACGGGAATTCGAAGGGAATCGACCAGGGCGCGCCCAGCACCGGGGTCACGTAGTCCAGCCAGGGGCCGCCGCGCAGCAACCAGTCGATCGACAGTGCAGTCTGCGTCTGCCGGAAACCGGAGGCATCGACCGGGGGCATCGACCAGCTGCAGGCCAGCAGGATCAGCAGCGCGGCCGCCGAAAACCACAACAGGATCTTGCCCGGCAACAGGCTGCGGTCTGGGTTGCTTTCCTGGGTCACGCCTGTTGCTCCTGACGGTGGCCGCCCACGGCAGGGCGCGCTTCACGGGCGCGCAGTGTCTGCGTTGGCGCACCGGAGTGCAAGCCGCTGCACGCGGCTGCGGCTCAGCCCGGCGGTGGCAGTGGTGCCTTCAGCGGCTCGGCATGGCCGCCGTCGGTGGCCGCGACCGGTGCGATCCCGCCCTCGCCCGCCGGCTCCTGCTCGACCGGGTCGACGTCGAACGGCGTGCGGAACACCAGCGACGGCAGCAGCGTAGTCAGTGCGGCGTACAGCAGCAGCGCGCCGAACAGCACCGCCGGAATCTGGAAGCGCTCGCGCATGATCGCCGCCAGCACCAGGGTGAAGATCAGGGTCGGTGCCAGCGCCAGCGAGACGCGTAGGCTGCTGCGGAAGCTCTCGCCGAACATCACCCGGCGCTGCAGCCAGACCACGCCGATGCGCAGCGGCAGCACCACCAGGGTGATCACGATGCCCAGCCCCAGCGCCTCGAAACTGAGCGCTTCGCTGGGCACCTTGGTGCCAGCGTTGAAGAAGTAGAACGGCACGAAGAACGAGGCGAACAGGCGCAGCGCGTGCAGGTTCTCGTGCGAGGCCAGCAGCGGCATGCGCTGGTGTAGCAGGCGCGCGACCAGGCCGGCGATGAAGGCGCCTACCAGGTAGTACACGCCCAGCAGGTAGGTGATGTAGGCGGCCACCATGCCCACCATCACCAGCAGCGAGAACTCCGAACCGGGGGCGTGCGGCGCCACCCAGCGTCCCAGCGCGATGAACAGCAGCGGCAGGCCCACCATCATCGCCAGCAGGGCCAGGCTGGACAGCGCCATGTGGCCCGGGTCGCCGGCCTGCAGCACAATGAACAATGCCGCCAGCGCCAGCAGTTCGCCGGCGATGGCCTTGCTGGTGACCCAGAACCGCTCGTCTTCGCTCAGGCCCAGCCGCGACAGCGAGTCCATGATGAAGCCGGTGGACGGTGTCAGCAGTGCCAGCGCCAGCAGTCCGGCCGCCTGCCACGGCAGGCCCGCGTAGCGCCAGGCCAACCAGCCGACCCCGAACAGCGTGGCACTGCGGATCACCAGATGCGCCAGCAACGGCCACATGCCGCGCCGCAGCGCCTGCAGATCCACCTCCAGGCCTGCGAACAGGAACAGCGAGGAAATCCCCAGCGTGGCCAGCAGGCCGATCACCGCGTCATGCGCCTGGTCGCCCAGCCACAGCATGCCGATGATGCCGAACAGCAGGCAGGTCAGCGGTGCGGGCAGGCTGAAGCGCTGCAGCGCGCGCGGGATCACCAGCAGCGCGAAGATCAGCAGCAGGTAGATCAACTCATGGCTCATCGGGGTCTTCCGTGGGGTTCGAACGCGCGCAGGATGCGCGTGCCCGACCGATCCGGCAAGCCATTTCGAATGACCCCGGTTACCTCATCCAATCATTGCATCGGCCAGCGCGCCCACCCGTGCAAGCACCGCTGCGCGCTGGTCGTCATCGACCGACGCGCCCTGCAGATAGGCGGTGACCACCCACGCCGCGCCGCCCGCATGCGGCCACAGCACGGCGATGTCGTTGCGCGTGTCATCGCCGTTGCTGCCGGTCTTGTCCCCCACCCGCCAGCGCGTGCCCAGCCCGGCGCGCAGGCAGGCATCGCCGGTCTGGTTGTCGATGAGCCAATCGGCGAACTGCTGGCGCGATGCAGGCTGCAGGCCATTGCCCACCGCGAAGCGGGCCAGGCTGGTGGCCATCGCGGCCGGGCTGGTGGTATCGCGCGGGTCTCCCTTCACGAACAGATTCACGTCCGGCTCGTTGCGGTCAGTGCGGGTAATGCTGTCGCCCTGCCCGCGCAGGAATGCCGTCAGCGCCGACGGCCCGCCCACCACCTCCAGCAGCAGGTTGGCCGCCGTGTTGTCGCTGGTGGTCAGCGTGCCCCGGCACAGGTCGCGGACAGTCAGGTCCTTGCCCACATGGCGGCGCGCCACCGGGGCGTAGGACAGCAGATCCTTCCCGGCGATGGGCACACGGGTGTCGAGCGAAACGCGGCCTGCATCGGCAAGGCTCAGCACATGGGCAACCAGCAGCGACTTGAACGTGCTGCACATCGGGAAGCGCTCATCTTGCCGATGCCCGCCGATGCGACGGCCGTTACCGGTATTCAGCACGGTGACGCCCAGGCGGCCACCGCTGGCTTTCTCCAGCGCGGCGAAATCGGCGGCGCCGGCAATGGCGGCGGGTATGCCGGACGCTGGGGAAACAGCTCGCGCCAGCGCCGGGGCAAGCAGCGAGGAAGCAACGGCAGCACCACTGAACTGCAGGAATCGGCGACGGGCGAGCATAGGGGTTCTCCTGGTGGACTGCCCGATTATTGGCGCCTCCCCTGCGACCGACCAGCGCGAAAAATCAGGGCAACCCATAAGTTGAACTCATGCCTGGCGCGATCAACTGTTTGAGATTTACGAAATTCCTCATTGAACGGGTAGGATCAGCCATCACCCTGGCTCACGGCTCTCCGATGCTGCACCCCACCCTGCCACTGAACGCGCTGCGAGCGTTCGAGGCGGCCGCCCGCCACCAGAACTTCACCCGAGCCGCGCTGGAGCTGTGCGTCAGCCAGGCCGCACTGAGCCACCAGATCCGGGGCCTGGAAGACCGGCTCGGCATCCGCCTGTTCCATCGCCTGCCGCGCGGCGTGGCGCTGACCGACGAGGGCGCGGCGCTGTATCCGGTGCTCAACGAATCGTTTGAACGCATCTCCGCCAGCATTGCGCGCTACACCGGCGGGCCGGCCCGGGAAGTACTCACGCTGGGCGTGGTGGGTACCTTTGCCACCGGCTGGCTGCTGCCACGGCTGGCCGCGTTCGAGGCGGCGCACCCGGACATCGAACTGCGCCTGCAGACCCACAACAACCGCATCGACCTGGCCGGCGAAGGGCTGGACCTGGCGATCCGCTTCGGTGATGGCGACTGGCAGGGACAGGCCTGCACGGCGATCCTGGATGCCCCGTTCGCGCCGCTGTGCGCACCGGCATTGGCGCGGCGGCTGAAGCAGCCGCGCGACCTGGCCACACTGCCGTTGTTGCGCTCCTACCGCAGCGACGAATGGCCACGTTGGCTGCAGGCGGCCGGCGTCAGCGGTGTGGAAGCGCGCGGGCCGGTGTTCGATTCCTCGCTGACCGTGGCGATGGCCGCCGCAGGGGGAGCCGGCGTGGCGCTGCTGCCCCTGCGCATGTTCGAGCAGGAACTGGCCGAAGGCCGCCTGCTGCAGCCGTTCGGCACCACGCTGGAGCTGGGCCGCTACTGGCTGACGCGATTGCGTTCGCGCGCCGAACGCGAGCCGGCCAAGCGCTTCCGCGAGTGGCTGCAGGCGCAGGGCGCATGACAAAAAAAGGGGACGGAGGGGATTAAGTCGTTTGTGGCACAAACGACTTAATCCCCTCCGTCCCCTTTTTTGCGTGATCAGGACTCCAGCAGTTCCATCCACGTTGCCTCAGCTTTTTCCAGCTGCGCGGCGGTGGTTTCGCGGTCACGTCCGATCACCGCCATGCGGGTCGCATCGGCGTAGTTGGCCGGATCGGCCAGCTGGCGGTCGAGCTCGGCCAGCGCGCTCTCCAGTTCGGCCACCTTGGCCTCGGCAGCCGCCAGCTTGTGTGGGTTCACCGGCTTCTTCTGCACCACCTGCGCCACCGGTGCGGTCTTGACCACCACCGGCTCTTCCACCTGCTCCATGCGCGCCTTGGTGCCCTGCGCCTGCGGGCGGGTGCGCAGCCACGCGGCGTACGCGTCCAGGTCGCCATCGAACGGTTCAACCACACCATCGGCCACGCGCCAATAGGTATCGCAGACCAGGCCGATCAGGTGGCGGTCATGCGAGACCATCACGATCGCGCCTTCGAAGGTGGCCAGCGCTTCGGCCAGTGCTTCGCGCATTTCCAGGTCAAGGTGGTTGGTCGGTTCGTCCAGCAGCAGCACGTTCGGCTGCTGCCAGGCGATCAGCGCCAGCGCCAGGCGCGCGCGCTCGCCACCGGAGAAGCCATCAACCGGCTCGAATGCACGATCGCCCGGGAAGTTCCACTTGCCGAGGAAATCGCGGAAGGACTGGTTCGGTGCGTCCGGGGCGATCTCGCGGAAATGCTCCATCGGCGATTGGCCTTCGTGCAGCGATTCCACCGTGTGCTGGGCGAAGTAGCCGATCTTCAGGTCCGGGTGCGCCATGCGCTCGCCGACGATCGGTGCGAGTTCGCCCACCAGGGTCTTCACCAGGGTGGTCTTGCCCGCACCGTTCGGGCCGAGCAGGCCGATGCGCTGTCCCGCTTCCAGGCCGAAGCCGACGTTGTGCAGGATCACCGCGTCCTTGCCGTAACCGGCCTCGACGTGGTTCAGGCGGATCAGCGAGAACGGCAGCTTGGCCGGCGGCGCGAACTCGATGCGGAACTCGCGCTCGGCGCGCACCGCTTCGGTGCCGGCCAGCTTGGCCAGGCGCTTCATGCGGCTCTGCGCCTGCGCGGCCTTGCTGGCCTGCGCCTTGAAGCGGTCGATGAAGCTCTGCAGGTGGGCGCGCTCGGCCTGTTCCTTCTCGTGCGCGATCTGCTGCTGGCGCAGCTGTTCGGCGCGCTGACGCTCGAAATCGGTGTAGCCGCCCGGGTAGAGCTTGGCGCCGCCGCCGTGCAGGTGCAGGGTGTGGGTGGCCACGTTGTCGAGGAACTCGCGGTCATGCGAGATCAGCAGCAGGGTACCCGGGTACTTCAGCAGCCACTGTTCCAGCCAGTACACCGCGTCCAGATCCAGGTGGTTGGTCGGTTCGTCGAGCAGCAGCAGGTCGCTGGGCATCATCAGCGCGCGGGCCAGGTTCAGGCGCACGCGCCAGCCGCCGGAGAACGAGGACACCGCACGGTGGTGCGTCTCGGCAGGGAAGCCGAGGCCGTGCAGCAGCTTGCCGGCACGCGCTTCGGCGTCGTAGGCCCCCATCTCGGCCATCTTGGTGTGCGCGTTGGCCACCGCCTCCCAGTCTTCGCGCGCGGTCGCCTCGGCCTCTTCGGCCAGCACCGCGGCCACCTCGGTATCGCCGCCCAGCACGAAGCTCAGCGCCGGATCCGGCAGCGACGGGGTTTCCTGGGCCACGCTGGCGATGCGCACCTTGCCGGGCAGGTCGACGTCACCCTTGTCGGCCTCCAGCTCGCCCTTCACCGCCGCGAACAGGCTGGACTTGCCAGCACCGTTGCGGCCGACCACACCCACCCGGTAACCGGCGTGCAGGGTCAGGTCGACATTGGACAACAGCAGCCGCTCGCCGCGGCGCAAGGCGAAATTACGAAGGGAGATCATCGGGGGAGGGGTCCATATAACCGGATGGAATGTGCTGGTGAGCACTGTTCCTGCGACGCAATTCTAGCGTTAACGAATACTTGACGCGTCCCGGGATGCGCAGTGGCCGACGTTCCTCTCTCCCACGTCCCCGCCGCGCGCGTCCCGGGGTCCCTTCCTGCCAGCGCTGATCCGGGCTAAATGGTTGCTGCTGCAACGTTTTTTCTGACGCCTGGCATTTGACAGGCACTGAATATCCCGTTAATTGCTGTATTGCGCACCGCAACAACCGCCGTCCGCCTCACGCTCGTGATGTCGATTCCGGTGCCGCCCCCGCGAACCGGAGCCCATCCCGATGACCCGCAAGACCCGCCTGATCGCCGCCGCCGTCGCTGTCGCACTCGGTGGCTCTCCGTTCGTCGCCGCTGCACAGCAGGCCGGCACCGCTGCCAACACCCTGGACACGGTGATCGTCACCGGCACCCGCGTGGCCGACCGTACGGTCGCCGAATCGCAGTCGCCGATCGACATCATCACCCCCGAAGTGCTGCAGTCCACCGGTACCAGTGAACTGGCCACCGCACTGTCGCGCGCCCTGCCCTCGCTGAACTTCCCGCGCCCGGCGCTGACCGACGGCACCAGCGGCGTGCGCCCGGCGCAGCTGCGCGGCCTGTCGCCGGACCAGGTGCTGGTGCTGGTCAACGGCAAGCGCCGCCACACCTCGGCGCTGATCAACGTCAACGGCAGCATCGGCCGTGGCTCGTCGGCGGTGGACATCAACGCGATCCCGATCGCCGCGATCGAGCGCGTGGAAGTGCTGCGCGACGGTGCCTCGGCACAGTACGGCTCGGACGCCATCGCCGGCGTCATCAACATCGTGCTCAAGGGCAGCGGCAGTGGCGGCAGCCTGGCAGTGGACTACGGCCAGTACTCGGCCGGCGACGGCAACAAGTACCAGCTGTCCGGCGACACCGGCGTCGAGTTCGGCAACGGCCGCGGCCGCGTGCACGTGGCCGGCCAGATCAGCCAGCAGGACGAGAGCAACCGCGCCGGCCCGTACCGCGGCACCACGCCGAACACCGGCAACTTCCCCAGCATCGGCCAGAAGACCTTCATCGTCGGCGACCCGCGCGTGGATGCCACCGCGGCCTCGGCCAATGCCAGCTTCGACTTCAGCGACCACGTGACCGGCTACGCCAGCGCGCTGCTCAGCAACCGCGACATCACCTCGTTCGCCTTCTACCGTTCGCGCAACCACAGCGGGCAGAGCGCGCTGCTGGCGCAGACCTACCCGGACGGCTACGTGCCGGAGATCAACCAGTATTCCAAGGACCGCTCGCTGGTGGCCGGGGTCAAGGGCAACACCGACAACGGCTGGACCTGGGACCTGAGCCTGAACCACGGCGAGAACACCCTGGACTTCCACACCCGCAACAGCATCAACTACAGCCTCGGTACGACCAGCCCGCGCTCGTTCTACGACGGCACGCTGAAGTACCAGCAGGACATCTTCAATGCCGATCTGACCAAGTCGCTGGACTGGGGCCTGGCCTACCCGGTCACGCTGTCCTTCGGCGGCGAGTACCGCAAGGAGAAGTGGGACCAGAACCCGGGCGAACTGAACTCGTACACCGGCAGCGGCGCGCAGGGCTTCGCGGGCTTCACCCCGACCAATGAAGTGCATGCCGACCGCCACAACTACGCGGTCTACGCCGGCCTGGAAGCGGACCTGACCGAGAAGTTCTCGGCCGGCATCACCGGCCGCTACGAGGACTACTCGGACTTCGGCGACCGCTTCTCGGGCAAGCTGTCGGCGCGCTACGCGTTCACCGACAAGGTGGCGCTGCGGGCCACCGCCTCCAGTGGCTTCCGCGCGCCCTCGCTGGCCCAGCAGGGCTACCAGGCGGTGACCAGCCAGTTCCTCAATGGCGTATTCGTCGAGCGCGGCACCTTCCCGACCACCAGCCAGGCCGCGCAGGCGCTGGGCGCCTCGCCGCTGAAGGCCGAGACCTCCACCTCCTACAGCCTGGGCCTGGTGCTGCAGCCGGTCGATCGCCTGTACATCACCGTCGATGCCTACCAGATCGACATTGACGACCGCATCGCGTTGTCGTCCAGCATCACCACCAACGCGGCCACCAGCGCGCTGCTGGGCACCCTGGGCCTGCCGCAGGTGACCGCGTTCTCCTACTTCACCAACGGCCTGGATACGCGCACCCGTGGCGTCGACTTCGTCTCCAGCTACACCGTACCGTTCACCGCCAGCAGCCTGGAGCTGACCGCGGCCTACAGCTACAACGACACCGAAGTGCGCCGCGTCGGCGGCACCCCGGCGGTATTCGGTACGCTGGGCCTGACCCAGTCGCTGATCGGCCGTGATGAGATCGGTCGCATCGAGGACAGCTACCCGCGCGACAAGGCGATCCTGAGCGGCACCTGGCGTTCGGACCACTGGGAGCTGGGCCTGGCCGCCACCCGCTACGGCAAATTCACCGTGCGCAACTCGGCCACCGCGCTGCGTGACCAGACCTACGGCGACGCCTGGGTGGTGGATGCCTCGGCCAGCTACAAGCCGAGCAGCAACTGGACCCTCACCGTGGGCGCCGACAACCTGCTCGACAAGTACCCGGACCGCACCGAAGACCTGCAGAACTCCACCTTCGGCATGCTGCCGTACAGCAACTACTCGCCGTTCGGCTTCAACGGCGCGTATGTGTACGGACGGATCAAGTACACCTGGTAAGGGGTACTGCCGGCCGCTGGCCGGCATAACCCGGGCCGCGCCTGGAGGAGAGCCCCTTCTTGTTGAAGGGGCGCGCCGAAGGCGTGGGTTGAAGAGGAATGCGTGGGCAAATCCGCCGGCCACGGCACGTGGCCGGCGGATTTGCCGTATCTGGCCTCATCGGTGAAAATCGGGATACCCCCGATTGCCTGCGAGTGCCGATGCACCATGACACCGACCTGATCAACATCGTTGCCGTTGGCCTGGGGCTCGCCTTCATCTTCGGCGCGCTGGCCAACAAGCTCCGCTTGTCTCCCCTGGTCGGTTACCTGGTTGCTGGCATCTGCGTAGGCCCGTTCACCCCCGGCTTCGTCGCCGACCAGGCACTGGCCAACCAGCTTGCCGAACTGGGCGTGATGCTGCTGATGTTCGGCGTCGGCCTGCACTTCTCGTTGAAGGACCTGATGGCGGTCAAGGCGATCGCCATCCCCGGCGCCATCGGCCAGATCGCGGTCGCCACCCTGCTCGGCTGGGGCGTGGCCTCGCTGATGGGCTGGCCGGCCATCCATGGCGTCATCTTTGGTTTCTCGCTGGCCACCGCCAGTACCGTGGTGCTGCTGCGGGCAATGGAGGAACGCCGCCTGCTGGAAACCATGCGCGGCAAGATCGCGGTCGGCTGGCTGATCGTGGAAGACCTGGCCTGCGTGCTGGCGCTGGTGATGATGCCGGTAATGGCCGGCGTGTTCGGTCCGGACGCGTCCAAGGAATCGCACTCGCTGGGCAGCGTGCTGGCCGACATCGGCTGGACGTTCGTGCAGCTGGGCCTGTTCGTGGCGGTGATGCTGGTGGTCGGCCGGCGGGTCATCCCGTGGATCCTCGAGCGCATCGCCGGCACCGGTTCGCGTGAGCTGTTCACCCTGTCCGTGCTGGCGATCGCGCTGGGCGTGGCGTTCGGCTCGGCGATGCTGTTCGGCGTCTCGTTCGCGCTGGGCGCGTTCTTCGCCGGCATGCTGCTCAACGAATCGGAGCTGAGCCACAAGGCCGCGCATGATTCGCTGCCACTGCGCGACGCGTTCGCGGTGCTGTTCTTTGTCTCGGTCGGGATGCTGTTCGACCCCAACATCCTTGTCCAGCATCCGTGGCAGGTGCTGGCCACCGTCGCCATCATCATGTTCGGCAAGTCGGCGGCGGCGTTCTTCATCGTGCGTGCCTTCGGCCACCCGACCAGCACCGCGCTGACCATCTCGGCCAGCCTGGCGCAGATCGGCGAGTTCGCCTTCATCATCGCCGGCCTCGGCGTGGCCCTGCAGATCCTGCCGAAGGAAGGCCAGTCGCTGGTGCTGGCCGGCGCGCTGGTGTCGATCATGCTCAACCCGCTGGTGTTCGGCCTGCTGGACCGTTGGCAGGCCAAGCAGGAGCAGTCGCCGCAGGCACCCGAGCCGCCCGAAGCGATCGGCCCGTCGCGCGACCTGCATGACCACGCCATCGTGATCGGCTATGGCCGGGTCGGCAGCGAACTGGCGCAGGTGCTGCGCGACCGTGGCGTGCCGGTGCTGGTGATCGATGACAACAAGGAACACGTCGAGGAAGCCCACGCCAAGGGCCTGGCGGCGATCCGCGGCAGTGCGGCGGCCGACCGGGTGCTGGCCGAGGCGCATCCGGAGCGGGCCAAGATCGCGGTGCTGGCGATTCCGCAGCCGCTGGAAGCCGGTGAAGCGCTGGCCAAGCTGCGGGCGATCAATCCGGACCTGACGCTGCTGGCGCGTGCGCACAGCGATGCCGAGGTGAAGCATCTGCTGGAACATGGTGCCGATGGCACGGTGATGGCCGAGCGCGAGCTGGCCTATTCACTGGCGGAGATGATCATGTCGACGCCGCCGTACCGGAACCTGGGGCAGCACAGCATCCCGGTGGTGTGAGGGGTCTGCGGCAGGGCTTGCAGCCCTGCACCGGCTGAATCAACTTCAACGGCAAAGGCAGAAGCAAAAGCTGGCATCCCGTGGAATGGCGGGATGGGTCCAGTTGCGGGAGACGCCGTAAACCCTTCCATGGGGGCTTGGCCGCGGCATCCATGCCGCGGACACTCCCGCAACCGGACCCAGCCCGCCTTCGACGGTTTTCCGCGATCTATCGGAAATACTCCTGGGGTCAGATCCGTTTTCCGCAGGAAAACGGATCTGACCCCGGAAACAAAAAGATCCCCGGTCGACCCGCATCGACCGGGGATCTGGATCGCCACGTTGCCACTGCCTTGGAGAGGCAGTTCCACCGTAACGCATCGCTCGGCCCGTGGTGATCGCCTGTGGCGATGACGACCAAGCGCGTGGCTATCAGGCGCCGGCCAGGGCCTGTTCCAGGTCGGCGCGCAGGTCGCCGATGTGCTCGATGCCGATCGACAGGCGCACGGTGTCCTCGCTGACCCCGGCCTTGGCCAGTTCGGCGGCATCCAGTTGGCGATGCGTGGTCGAGGCCGGGTGGGTCGCCAGCGACTTCGCATCCCCCAGGTTGACCAGGCGGGTGAACAGCTTCAGCGCATCGAGGAAGCGTGCGCCGGCTTCACGGCCACCGGGCAGGCCGAAGGTCAGCACGCCCGACCCATGCCCGCGCAGGTAGCGCTGCGCGGCGGCATGCTCGGGATCGTCAGGTAATCCCGCATAGCGCACCCAGGCCACCTTGGCGTGCGCCTTGAGGAACTGCGCCACAGCCAGCGCATTGGCGTTGATGCGTTCCATGCGCAGGGCCAGGGTCTCGATGCCCTGCAGGAGCAGGAACGCATTGAACGGCGACAGCGCTGCGCCGGTATTGCGCAATGGCACCACCCGCGCGCGGCCGATGTAGGCCGCCGGCCCCAACGCTTCGGTATAGACCACGCCGTGGTAACTGGGGTCGGGCTGGTTGAGCCGCGCGAAGCGCGTGGGTTGTGCCGCCCAATCGAAGCGGCCGGAATCGATGATCGCGCCGCCCAGGCTGTTGCCGTGCCCGCCCAGGTACTTGGTCAGCGAGTGCACCACGATGTCGGCGCCGTGCTCGAACGGGCGCAGCAGGAAGGGCGTAGCCACCGTGTTGTCGACGATCAGCGGCACCCCGGCGGCATGCGCGACCTCGGCGATGGCGGCGATGTCGGTGACATTGCCGCGCGGGTTGCCGATGGATTCGACGAACACCGCCTTGGTGCGTTCGTCGATCAGCGCGGCGAACGCGGCCGGGTCGGCCGGGTCGGCGAAGCGCGCCTGGATGCCGTACTGCGGCAGCGTGTGCGCCAGCAGATTGAGGCTGCCACCGTAGAGCGCACTGGAGGCGACGATGGTGTCACCGGCTTCGGCGATGGTCTGGATGGCGTAGGTGATCGCGGCCTGCCCCGAGGCCAGCGCCAGCGCGCCGATGCCGCCTTCCAACGCGGCCAGGCGCTGTTCCAGCACGTCGGTGGTGGGGTTCATGATGCGGGTGTAGATGTTGCCGGGCACCTTCAGGTCGAACAGGTCGGCGCCGTGCTGGGTGTCGTCGAACGCATACGCCACGGTCTGGTAGATCGGCACGGCCACCGCGCGGGTGGTCGGGTCGGGACGGTAGCCGCCGTGCACGGCCAGGGTTTCCAGTTGCCACTGCGGGTCGCTCATCGGGCCAGGCTCCATCCGGGGAAACGGCCACCATAGGCCAGCCGCGGGCCGCTGCTGAAAGCCACTGGCGATGACGGCCGTACCCACGGTTATCAGGTTGGTCGCGATTCAGGCAGTCGTCATGGACCGTTGCTAGGCTTCGCCGCCGGGCGCTCCTGCCCGGGCACGGAGGCCCCTCGCATGCAGCCATCTTCCTGGACCCCTGCGCCCAGCCACTCACCCACCTCGGTGCTGCTGGTGGAGGACGACCGCCGCCTGGCCGAACTGGTCAGCGATTACCTCCACGAACATGGCTTTGCCGTGCGGCATGTGGCCCGCGGTGACCTTGCGGGCGCGGCCTGCCGCCAGCACGTGCCGGAGCTGGTGGTGCTGGACCTGATGCTGCCCGGCCTGGGCGGCATCGATGTGTGCCGACAGATCCGCAGCTTTTCCGATGTGCCGATCCTGATGCTGACCGCCTGCGAGGACGACATCGAACAGGTGCTGGGCCTGGAGTCGGGTGCCGATGACTATGTGCACAAGCCGATCGAGCCGCGCCTGCTGCTGGCCCGCCTGCGCGCCCTGCTGCGCCGCCGCCATGGCAGCAGCACTACCGGCACGCCCAGCCGGCTGATGCACGGGCAACTGCTGATCGATCGCATGCAGCGCGAAGTGCACCTGCACGGCGCGGTGGTGGACGTGGGCACCACCGAATTCGAGATCCTGTGGCTGTTGGCCAGCCAGCCCGGACAGATCCTCTCGCGTGACCAGATCCTCCAGGCGGTGCGCGGGATAGGCTTCGACGGCCTGGACCGCAGCGTGGACGTCTGCATCGGCAAGCTGCGCCGCAAACTCGGTGACGACGCACGCGAACCGCGGCGCATCAAGACCGTGTGGGGACGCGGCTACCAGTTCAATCCTGCGGCCTGGTCGGAATGAAGCGGCTGTTCCTGTGGCTGTGGTTCGTCACCGGTGCCTGCTTCCTGGCCTCGGTGTTCTTCCTCAACCACATCCTGGATGGCATCTACACGCCCGTGCAGGATCGCGTTTTCGTCCAGCAGGTGCGCGGGCAGGTGTACGCCCTGCGCAGCGGCCTTGCGGGCCTGGACGCGGGCCAGCAGCGTGAGCGCCTGCGGCAATGGCAACCCCACTACGGCATTGCCTTGACCCTGCTCGACGGTCCTCCCGCGCTCGATCGGCAGGAACAGGCGGCCGTGCAGGCCGATGGCTTCATCGTGCGCGATCAGTACCAGCAGGTCCTGCTGCCCATCGAGGGGGTCGATGGTCGCTGGCTGCACCTGCGCCTGCCTGGGGCCGTGCAGATGACCACGTACATGACCCTCGCCGCCTACCTCAGCATCCTGCTGCTGGTGGGCGCCAGCCTGTATGCCTGGGTACGCCTGCTCTGGCGCGATCTCGAAGCGTTGCGCCTGCATGCCGACCGCATCGGTGCCGGTGATCTGCAGGCACGCGCACAGGTCTCGCCGCGCTCGCAGATCCGCGTCATCGTCGACCATTCCAACCGCATGGCCGCGCGCGTGGCCGAACTGGTGCAGCGCCAGCGCGATCTCACGCATGCCATTTCGCACGAACTGCGCACGCCCATCGCGCGCGTGGCCTTCGGCCTGGACCTGATGCAGGACAGTGATGATCGCGAACGCCGCGCGCGACTGGCGGAGGGGCTGCATGGCGACCTGGCCGAACTCAACCGGCTGGTCAGCGAACTGCTGGCCTACGAACGGCTGGAGCATCCCAGCGAAGGCGAGCCGATGCAGCGTATCGAAGCCAATGACTGGCTGCAGGCCTGCCTGGCCGATGCGCGCCGTGATGCCGAACGCGCCGGCCTGGTGCTGCGCGTGCAGCCCAGTGCGTTGCCACGGGTGGATGCCGAGCCACGCCTGCTGCAGCTGGCGCTGAGCAACCTGGTCGGCAATGCGCTGCGCCACGCGCGCTCGCAGGTGGAGGTGTCGCTGGTCGGTGTGGGCGGACGCGCCTGCCTGCGCGTGGACGACGATGGCCCCGGCATCGCCGAGGCCGACCGTGAGAAGGTGGTCCGCCCGTTCACCCGACTGGATGACAGCCGCAGCCGCGACACCGGCGGCTTCGGCCTGGGCCTGGCAATCGTCGGCCGCATCGCCGCGCGCCACCACGGCGAGCTGCGCATCGGCCGCGCCACCCTTGGCGGCGCACGCCTGGAAATGCACTGGCCGCTGGCTGCCAGCTGAACGCCCACGGGCGCGCTTACAGTTGGTTACAACTCCCGCACAACTGCGGACGGATCGGTCGCCGGCGTATCGCCACGCTGGCAACCCTGCAGCGCGCGCCGGATGCGCGTGCTGCTTTCCTCCCATTGTCGAGAGTTTCCATGTCCCCGCTTCGCCGTTCCCCTGCCCTGCTCTGCCTGGCCCTGCTGCCGGTGTTCGCCGCCCCGATCGCTTACGCCAAGGATGACCACTGGACCTTCGAGCTCGCCGCCGGGGGCGGCGTGGCACCACGCTACAGCGGCAGTGAGGAGTATCGTGCAACGCCCTCGCTGTCGTTCGATGCCACCGCGCCGGGGGGCTGGTTTCTGGGCACCAGTGGCATCGGCTGGGGCACCTCCCTCGGCGAGCACACCCGCGTGCGGGCCTATGTGGGTGCCAGTGGTATCCGCAAGGACAAGGACTCGCTGCTTGGCGGTTCCGACTTCCTGCGCGGCATGGGTGATATCGATGCCCGTCCCCTGGTCGGCGTCTCGGCGGGTTATACGCTGGGCGAAGCCGTGCTGAGCGGCTCCTGGCAGTTCACCCGCAAGGATGAGGACAAGGCCGAGAATGGCCTGGCCACCCAGCAGATCCATCTGAACCTGACCCTGCCGCTGTTCGACCTGGCCGGCGGCGTGGTCAGCGCCAGCGTCTCCACCGACTACGGCAACCGCGGTTACCTGCAGACCTGGTACGGCGTCAGTCCGGCACAGGCGGCGCGCACCGGCTTTGCCGAACACACGCCGAAGGCCGGCCTGGTCAGCGCCGGTGTCGGCCTGAAGTGGAGCCACCGCGTCGGCCGCAACGGCAACTGGTACATCTCGGCCGAAGCCACGCGCCTGCTCGGCGATGCGGCCGACAGCCCGATCGTGCAGAAGGCAAACCAGTTCGGGCTGATGAGCGGTTACACCCACCGCTTCTGATGCATGAAGGGCGCCGCTGGGCGCCCTTTCCTTCTGCGGTCAGCGGCAGGCCGGCGCGTCGCCGCTGCCGCACAGCCCGACCTCGCGCAGCCAGCCGATCCACTGCACGACGTCCTCCTTCTCCGGCTCGGAGCGGAACGACTTCTGCACGGTGTGGAAGCCCTGCCTGCCCTGCATGCCCTTGATCCAGGTGAACTCGGGCTTGCCTGTCCCCGGATTCTGCGGGCAGCCGAGCATCAGCAGGGCGAAGGGCCGTCCCCCTTCTTCACCTTCGCGGATCCAGTGGCTCTGCGCCGCCGGACAGGCGATGCGCCACCCCGCCTCGATGATGCCGAGGAACTCACGGGGACTCACATGGCCACTGTTCGGCGCATCGTTGACGGTGACCATGTCGGTCCAGTCGTGCACGGTCTGGCCCTGTGGCACGTACTCGGTGATGCGGTTGCCTTGCGCGTCGGTGCTCTGGTGGGCCTGCTGGTAGCCCTTCATCGGCGGCAGCTGGACCTGTTCGGCGGCCGCAGCGTGTCCACAAACAGCAGCCAACGCCAGCGTCATGCAGAGTGAAGCCCTGCGGGCAACGTCCATGCGGTTCTCCTCATCCTTGCGAAAGTGAAACAGGACCGTCGTGCGCTGCCAAGGCTCGGATGGCGCCCCAGCCATGGCCGGGGCGCCACCGGTTCAAGCCTTGGCGAAGACCAGGCGACCACCGTCGTTGCCGACTTCGATGGTATCGCCGTTGACGAAGGCGCCGGACAGGATCTGCTGCGCCAGCGGGTTTTCCAGCTGCGACTGGATCGCACGCTTCAACGGGCGCGCGCCGTACACCGGATCGAAGCCGACGTTGCCAAGCAGGTCGAACGCCGCATCGGAGACCGCCAGCTTCAGCCCGCGCTCGGCCAGGCGCTTCTCCAGCCCGCGCATCTGGATGCGCGCGATCTGCTTGATCTGCTGCTTGTCCAGCGGGTGGAACACCACGATGTCGTCCAGGCGGTTGATGAACTCCGGACGGAAGTGCGCCTGCACCACGCCCATCACCGCTGCCTTCATCTGCGTGTAGGCCTCCGGACTGTCGTCGGCGCTCATGTCCTGGATCTGGTGCGAGCCCAGGTTCGAGGTCATCACGATGACGGTGTTGCGGAAGTCCACGGTGCGGCCCTGGCCATCGGTCAGGCGGCCATCGTCCAGCACCTGCAGCAGGATGTTGAACACATCCGGATGCGCCTTCTCCACTTCGTCGAGCAGGATCAGCGAGTACGGGCGACGACGCACCGCCTCGGTCAGGTAGCCGCCTTCCTCGTAGCCGACATAGCCCGGGGGCGCACCGATCAAGCGGGCGACGCTGTGCTTCTCCATGAACTCGCTCATGTCGATGCGGATCATCGCGTCGGCGCTGTCGAACAGGAACTCGGCCAGCGACTTGCACAGCTCGGTCTTGCCGACGCCGGTCGGGCCAAGGAACAGGAACGAGCCGGCCGGGCGATTCGGATCGGACAGGCCTGCACGCGAGCGGCGCACCGCATCGGAGACGACCTTGATCGCTTCCTCCTGGCCGACCACGCGGTTGTGCAGCACCTCTTCCATGCGCAGCAGCTTGTCGCGCTCGCCTTCGAGCATCTTGTTGAGCGGAATGCCGGTCCAGCGCGATACGACCTCGGCGATCTCCTCGTCGGTCACGCGATCCTGCACCAGCTTGAAGTCCTTGTGCTCGGCTTCCTGGGCCGCGGCCAGCTGCTTTTCCAGCTGCGGCAACAGGCCGTACTGGATCTCGCTCATCTTGGCGAAATCCTGGCGGCGCTGCGCGGCCTCCAGCTCCAGCTTGGCCTGCTCGACCTGTTCCTTGATCTTGGTGGCGCCCTGCAGCGCGGCCTTCTCCGACTTCCAGATTTCATTGAGGTCGGAGAACTCGCGCTCCAGCCCGTCGATGTCGTTTTCCAGGTCGGCCAGGCGCTGCCGCGAGGCCTCGTCCTTCTCCTTCTTCAGCATCTCGCGCTGGATCTTCAACTGGATCACCCGGCGCTCCAGCCGATCCAGCTCCTCCGGCTTGGAGTCGATCTCCATGCGCAGGCGCGAGGCAGCCTCGTCCATCAGGTCGATGGCCTTGTCCGGCAGCTGGCGGTCGGTGATGTAGCGGTTGGACAGCGTGGCGGCGGCCACGATGGCCGGGTCGGTGATCTCCACCCCGTGGTGCACGGCGTACTTTTCCTTCAGCCCGCGCAGGATCGCGATGGTGTCCTCCACCGACGGCTCACCGACGAAGACCTTCTGGAAGCGGCGCTCCAGCGCAGCGTCCTTCTCGATGTACTTGCGGTATTCGTCCAGCGTGGTCGCACCGATGCAGTGCAGCTCGCCGCGTGCCAGCGCCGGCTTCAGCATGTTGCCGGCATCCATCGCGCCGTCGGCCTTGCCCGCGCCGACCATGGTGTGCAGCTCATCGATGAACAGGATGATCTGGCCTTCGTTCTTGGCCAGGTCGTTGAGCACACCCTTCAGGCGCTCCTCGAATTCGCCGCGGAACTTGGCCCCGGCAATCAGCGCGCCCATGTCCAGCGACAGCACGCGCTTGCCGCGCAGGCCTTCGGGTACTTCGTCGTTGATGATGCGCTGGGCCAGCCCTTCCACGATCGCGGTCTTGCCCACGCCCGGCTCGCCGATCAGCACCGGGTTGTTCTTGGTCCGGCGCTGCAGCACCTGGATGGTGCGGCGAATTTCCTCGTCACGGCCGATCACCGGGTCGAGCTTGCCGCTCTCGGCACGCGCGGTCAGGTCGATGGTGTACTTCTCCAGCGCCTGCCGCTGTTCCTCGGCATTCTCCGACTGCACGTTCTCACCGCCACGCAGCTTGTCGATCGCCGCCTGCAGGCGGGTCTTGTCGGCACCGGCGGCGCGCAGCGCCATGCCCAGCGTGCCGCCGTCGTCCAGCGCCGCCAGCACGAACCACTCGCTGGCAATGAAGGCGTCCCCGTGCTGCTGCGCCAGCTTGTCGGTCTGGTTCAGCAGGCGCCCCAGATCGTTGCCCATCGAGACGTTGCCGGCCTGGCCGGATACCTTGGGCAGTGCGTCCAGCGCCTCGGTCAGGCGCTCGCGCAGCACCGGCACGTTCACCCCGGCCTGGGCCAGCAGTGGGCGCGTGCTGCCACCCTGCTGGTCCAGCAGCGCGCTGAACAGGTGGACCGGTTCGATGATGCTGTTGTCGCGGCCCACGGCCAACGACTGTGCGTCTGCCAGCGCCTGCTGGAAACGCGAGGTGAGCTTGTCCATCCGCATTGCGAATCCTCATCGGTCATCAGGGCCGGCCTGGGCCGGCAATGCTGGAAAGATGCGGTTGCCCCACCCGGTTTCAAGGGTGGCTGCGACTGCACCCCGGGGCCAGTCAGCCTGCGGCCAGCATGCCGGAGCGGGTGTGGTCGGCGCGTTGATCCCGATCAGTCCGGGGCGGCGGACCGGCTCAGCGGGTGATCGCGGTGCGGATCGCCCGCAGCTGCTGCTTGACCGCATGCACCTGGGCTGCGTCCATGCGCAGCAGCGCCTTCTGGCCGACCGAGCGCGACTGCAGGGTGGGATCGACAAAGCGGTAGCGGCCGCGCGCATCGCGCTGCACCGCCGGGGGCTGCGCCAGTTCCGGGGTCTCCAGCAGGTGGTCGATGACTGCTACCAGACGGTCGTTGAAGTAACCCTCGGGCCGGCCCAGGTCGACGTAGGCCTGCTGGATCAGCGGATAGAAGCGCTTGTAGGCGGTGGCCGTTGCCGCCGGGTCGAGCGCGGTGAAGGCCTGCACGTAGGGCGCGTAGCGCGCCGCGTTGCTGGCGGCGATGCGTTCGCCGCCCTCGGCGGGTTCGACCTGCAGGCTGCCCGGCAGCGGTCGCGCGGCCAGCGCGGTCGGCGGCACGCTGGGCGTGTCCAGGTTGTCGAGCTGGGTAACCAGGCGCTGGATCAGGTGGTCGCGCAGCAGCAGGGTCAGTGGCCCCTCGCCCTGGAACAGCTGGCTCAATGCGCCCCAGGCGGCCGCATCGCTGTCGGCCAGCGTCGGCAGCGCCGGGTCAGCCGCGGCCTCGGTATCCAGCGGATGCCTGATCGGCGGTGGTGCCGGCGCGGGCTGCGCGGCCGCCTGCGGTTGTGGCGGCGCGCCGGTACTGGCGGGGGTTGATTGCACGGGTACCGCAACACCGTCTGCCATGTGCTTCAGCTGATCGCGGAACAACCAGCCGCCCGCGCCACCGATCACCACCATACCCAACACCCAGGGCCAGACCGCCTTTCCGCTCTGCATGATGCAGCACCTCGTATCACACGCATGGAAAGGGTGTGACCCCCACGGTTGCAACGGGTTCCCCGCCTGTTCCGCTGCCGTTGGGGTTCGCCTGCACCCGTGTCGCGCTCACGCCTGCTTTGCATGCTTCGCGCGAGGCTGTACGCCTTGCACTGTGGAGGCACCACCATGCAGTACGCGCTGTATTACTGGACCGGCATCCAGGGCCGTGGCGAGTTCGTGCGGCTGGCGCTGGAAGACGCCGGCGCCGACTACATCGACATGGCGCGGGTGCACGGCGATGCAGTGATGCAGTCGTTCCTGGAGGGCCGCAGCGAAGGCGCACAGCCCTTCGCGCCGCCGTTCCTGAAGGCCGGTCGCCAGGTCATCGCGCAGGTCGCCGCGATCCTGGATTTCCTTGGCCCGACGCTGGACCTGGTGCCGCAGGCCGCATCGCGGCGGATGCAGGCGCTGCAACTGCAGCTGACCATCGCGGATCTGGTGGCCGAGGTGCATGACACCCACCATCCGATTGCCGCGTCGAAGTACTACGAAGAGCAGAAGACCGAAGCCAAGGCACGTGCCGCGTCACTGCGCAGCGAGCGCCTGCCGAAGTTCCTCGGCTACTTCGAACAGGTGCTGGCCGCCAACGGTGGCCGCCATGCCCTGCGCGAGCATTCGTATGTCGATCTGTCGCTGTTCCAGCTGCTGAGCGGGCTGGACTACATGTTCCCGCAGCGCATGCAGGCGCTCGGCCCTACCGTGCCCCTGCTGCGGGCGTTGCAGGAGCGGGTGGCGAAGCGACCGAACATCGCCGCCTATCTGGCGTCGGAGCGGCGGTTGCCGTTCAACACCAACGGCATCTTCCGCCATTACCCCGAACTGGACGCCGAACGGTAGTGCCGGCCGCTGGCCGGCAGCTGCACCCTCCGCCCGAAGCCCACAGGTAGTGCCGGCCGCTGGCCGGCAGCTGCACCATTCGCCCGAAGCCCACGACGGTGCCGGCCAGCGGCCGGCACTACCGGGGGGGTCAGCTGTTCCCACCCAGCGGCTGCACCGGCTGTTTCTGCAGCGACAACAACCCCAGCAGCAGTGCCAACGCCACATAGGCACCGGCAAACTGCCAGCTGATGATGCGCGCCAGGCCGTCCAGGTCCCATGGCAGGTAGATGCCACCGCGCGGATCCACCGAATGGATCAGGCCGAACAGGGTCAGCCCGGCGGCCACCAGCAGGACGCCACAGGCACGGCGCAGGCGGCCATCGACCATCGCCGCCACGGCCGAGATCCACAGCATCGAGGTGATGATGAAGCCATTGCCCAGGGTGAAGATCACCGCCAGCTCCGGCAGACCGTGGCCGTCAAGCTTGGTCAGCAGCTGCGGCAGCTGGTCCGGTGCGATCCAGCCGGGCGCCTTGATCGCCAGCAGGTAAGCCACCGACGGCAGGAAACCGAACACCATCGCGCCGGTGTGGTGACGCGGCGTCGCCTGGAAGGCCTGGGTGGTGATGTCGATGGCCACGTACACGATGATCGGCGCCAGCACCGCCAGCGGCAGCCATTGCACCAGCCCGGAGATGATGCCGAGCATGCCGCCGATACCGACGAACAGGCCGGTCAGCAGCGTGTAGCCGCTGCGCGCGCCCATGTGCTTGTACGCTGGCTGGCCGATGTACGGTGTGGTCTGCGCGACGCCGCCGCAGATGCCGGCCACCAGCGTGGCCACCGCTTCCACCAGCAGAATGTCGCGGGTGCGATAGTCATCACCGGCCGCACGCGCGCTTTCAGAGACGTTGATGCCGCCGACCACCATCAGCAGGCCGAACGGCAGCAGCAGCGGCAGGTAGGTCATCGCGGTGGGCAGGCCGTCGAGGAAGCCCAGCGTCGGCAGCGGCAGCACCACCTGCGGCGGCACCCACTCCGGCACATGGAAGCCGGGCGCGCCCAGCCCGGCCAGGCCGAGGCCGTAATACAGCACGGTGCCGAACACGAAGGCCAGCAGCACGCCCGGACCACGCACCGGCAACTTGCCCTTGGCGATCAGCACATACAGCAGCAGGCCCAGCGTGGTGAAGCCGACCAGCGGCGAGCGCAGCGTTTCCAGCAGCGGCAGCAGGCCCATCAGCACCAGCGCAATGCCGGCAATGGAGCCCAGCAGCGCCGCACGCGGCAGCGCGCGGGTGACTGCTTCGCCGAAGAACGACAGCACGAACTTGAGCACGCCCATGATGACCAGCGCGGCCATGCCCAGCTGCCAGGTGGCGATGCCTGCGGCATGCGGATCCATGCCTTGCTGCTTGAAGGCGATGAAGGCCGGGCCGAGCACCAGCAGGGCCATGCCGATGCTGGTGGGAGCATCCAGGCCGAGCGGCATGGCGGTGACATCGTCGCGGCCGGTACGCGCAGCCAGCCGACGCGCCATCAGCGTGTACAGCAGGTTGCCGACCAGCACGCCGAAGGCCGTGCCGGGGAACATGCGGCCGAACACCACGTCGGCGGGGAACTGGAAGATCCCGACCAGGGCCATGGCGATGAAGCCGAGGATGGAGAGGTTGTCGACGACCAGGCCGAAGAAGCCATTGAAGTCGCCGGCGACGAACCAGCGACGCGGTGCGGCGGAAGCGGGAGCGGACATGGAAGGGGCGGAGGGGGTGGGGAGCGCCGATGGTAGGCCCAGCAGGGCCCGGGCGCCAATTCCGCGGTGGAATGATGGGTTCCAGCGGACGGCGGGCCCCGCGTGGCTGGTCGCGGGTAGAGTCGACTGTCAGTCGACTGGCATTGCGCGTTGGGCCGGTCGGGGTGGGCAGCGCAGGACGCGCCGTAAACCCGTCCTTGGGGGGCTCGATGGCGCCATCCATGGCGCCAACGGTCCTGCGCAGCCCATCCCGACCGGCCCCTGACAGTTTCCTGCGCGTGCCAGCCACGGAAGAACATCAAAAGATCCAAAGCCAAGCCAGGCTCTCGCTGCAGTGCCGGGCCCATGCTCGGCTGCTGTACGCGACGCCTCTGAGCCGAGCATGGCCCGGCAGTACAAGAACAATTCGATCATTTCCACGCTATCCACGCATGGCGTGGATCTACCGTGTCGACCAAGGTTGGCGCCTACCCAAGAATGGCCGCCGTTGCTTCCGAGGTGGCCGGCCAACGGCCGGCACTACCGCGGGTGCAGGGCGCAGCCCTGCATCCTCGCCCTACTTCTTCAGGAAGTTGTCCACCAGCAGAT
Organism: Stenotrophomonas sp. PI_27; assembly: GCF_027854495.1. Taxonomy (NCBI): domain Bacteria; kingdom Pseudomonadati; phylum Pseudomonadota; class Gammaproteobacteria; order Lysobacterales; family Lysobacteraceae; genus Stenotrophomonas; species Stenotrophomonas sp. PI_27. Next base: position 15,520 of record NZ_JAJNOF010000007.1, on the reverse strand, counting down.
GCTTCACGTCGTCGAAGCGGCCATTCAACACCGCCTTGGCGGCATACAGCGCCGTACCGGCCACCTGCTTGGCCTCGATCTGCGGCGGCATCACCAGTTCGGCGCGGCTGGTATGCACGTCCAGCAGCGCCGGGCCGCGCTGGGACAGGAAATCCAGCACCGCTTCTTCCAGATCCTCGCTGCGGGTCACCGTGCGGCCGTGGAAGCCGATCACCTCGGCCAGGCGGCCGAAGTCCGGGTTCTTCAGGTCGGTGTAGTTGTCCAGCAGGCCTTCCACCTTCTGCTCCAGCTCGACGAAGTTCAGCGAGCCGTTGTTGAACACCACCACCTTGATCGGCAGGTTCTCCTGCACTGCCGTGAGCAGGTCACCCAGCAGCATCGCCAGGCCACCATCACCGGATAGGGAGATCACCTGCCGCCCGGGGAAGGCCTTCTGCAGGCCCAGCGCCTGCGGCATCGCGTTGGCCATCGTGCCGTGCAGCAGGCTGGTCAGCGTGCGGCGACGGCCGTTGACGCGGATGTGGCGCAGCACCCACACCATCGGCGAGCCGCCGTCAGCAGTGAACAGCGCATCATCGCTGGCGTGCCTGGACAGCAAGGCGGTCAGGTGCTGCGGGTGGATCAGTTCACCCTCGCCCGGTTGTTCTTCCTGCTCGCGCGTCTTCAGTGCCTTGTCGCGACGCTCGATGCATTCGTCCAGGAAGCTGCTGTCCTCACGCGGCGGCAGCATCGGCAGCAGCGCGTCCAGGGTCGGTGCGATGTCACCGACCACGCCGAGGTTCACCGGATGGCGGCGGCCGAGGTGGCTGCCATCGCGGTCGACCTGGATGATCGTGGCCTTGTCCGGGTAGAACTGGCCCCAGGCGAAGTCGGCGCCGAGCAGCAGCAGCGTGTCGCACGCCATCAGCGTGTGGAAGCCGGATTCGATGCCGAAGATGCCGGTCATGCCCATGTTGTACGGGTTGTCCGGCTCGACGAAATCCTTGGCGCGCGAAGTATGCGCAACCGGCGCCTGCAGGCGCCGGGCCAGTTCCAGCAGCTGCGCGTGTGCGCCCTGGCAACCGGCACCGGCGTAGATGCCAATGCGCTTGCCCTGCCCCAGCAGTTCGGCGATGCGCTGCAGTTCGGCATCCGCCGGACGCAGCACCGGCTGGGTGTAGTGCACCGAGAACGGCACATCGTGCTTCACCTCAGCCTGGCTGATGTCGGCCGGCAGGATCACTACCGCCACGCCGCGGCGGCTGATCGCCGCCTGGCAGGCCAGGGCCACGACGCGACGCGCCTGCTCCGGGCTGTGCACCTGTTCGCAGAACACCGTACAGCTGCCATAGACCGCCTTGAAATCCACTTCCTGCGGAAATTCCATGCCCAGCTCACTGGTCACTACCTGGCTGGCGATCAGCACCATCGGTGCACGGTTGCGATTGCTCTCGAAGACGCCATTGATGAAGTGCAGGCCACCGGGACCACAGGAACCCGCACAGGCGGTCAACTCGCCACTCACCAGCGAATCGGCGCCGGCAGCGAAGGCGGCCACTTCTTCGTGGCGTACATGTACCCAGTCGATTTCACTGCGGTGCAGGGCATCGGTGACGTGATTCAAGGTATCGCCGACGATGCCATAACAGCGGCGGACGCCCGCCTGCTGCAGGGTATCGACAACGATCTCGGCAACGCGCTTGCTCATCGGAGACATCCTCGAGGGGAGAACATCCGAGGCTAGACCCGAAGAAGTGATGCCTCCGTGGGCAAGGCGCACATCACCTCGATAGGCAAACTACCGGCGGAGATCGAGTCAATCGTTGACGTTGATCCAGCCCACCACCTCACCCTGCCTGGGGTTGCGGTAGCGCAGCTTCACCCAGCCGTCCCGTTCATCCAGCAGTTCCACGCGGTCGCCTTGGACCAGGTAACGCCTGGTGCTGGATGCGCCGGGTTGGTCGAACAGGAACAGGCGCGCGGGCACCACGGTGGCCTGCCGACCACGCAACGGTCCATCCGGCGGAGCACCCAGGCCATCGGCGATGGCACTTTCCAGCACGCGGCCGGCGGCATCATAGGTGCGCCAGACTGCCAACGGGCCCTGCTCGTCGGTCTGGTTCCACTGCAGCGCGGCGTTCAACGTATCGCCCAGCATCAGCACGCGCTCGGCGCGGTACAGATGGAGTGTCGCGCCTGCGAAGCGATACTGGTCGGTGTACCACATCGGGCCGCTGCGGCAGCTGCTGGTCAGCGTGCGGCTCGGACGGTCGACCGTCAGCCCCATCAGCTCACCGCAGCTGTCCTTGCCGTGGGTCTCGGCCTGCAGCACGCGGAATGCCTCAACGGCCGGATCGAACCGGTACACCGCCACCGCTTCGTTGACCATGCCTACCGGAGCGCGTGCGACCAGTTCCGGGTAACCATCGAAATCGACATCTTCGAGCGACCAGCGCGAATTGCCGTCGGCATCGGCCGCGCCGGCCAGCGTCTGGCGCTTGCCCGAGGGTGACAGCTGCACCGCGATGCTGCCGTCCTGCTGCGGATCGGCATGCGCCTGCACATGCGCGGCCACCTGGAAGCGCAGCGTTTCTCCGTCGTCCCCACCCGCCTGCGCCGTCGGTGCCAGTACGCCTGCCAATGCCAGGCCCAGCAGGCATTTCCTGTAGTTCATCATTGCTCCCTGCGGCACCGCGGCGGCACCTTCAACTCAGAACGATACCTCGACCGCCTGCCGCGACCACAGCACCGACTGATGCCGGGTCTGCTGCTTCCACGCCAGGCGGATCGCCTCGATGTCGGCGCGGCGCTGCGGGGTGTCCTCGTGCAGCACCACCAGCACCTTGGTGCGCAGGCGGTTGGGCGCGGCATCGCCGCGGAACAGCCACTGGCCGTAGGCATCAAACACGGTCAGGCCGTCCGGGAAGCGCGGCGTTACTTCCTTGTCCAGGAAGGCGCGCCACTGCGCGTCGCTGATGGTGTCGGCCTGCGGGCGGTTGCCGGCCCCCTGCTCCTCGCCCACCCCGAAGTACAGCTCGCTGCGCACCCAGCCATGGCCGGCGGAAGGGCGGGCAGCATCGCCCTTCAGTTCGGCGGTGGTGGCCGTGGCATAGGCGCTGGGCGCCTGCGAAGACAGGCTGGCGCAGCCACTGGTGGCCAGCAGCACGGCGAAGACGAGGCCAAGGTGTTTCATCGGTACAGCTCCGGGGAAGGGGGACAGGGCGAGCCGGCAGCGTACAGCGCCACCGGCCCGGCGTGCTGATGCCAACCGGGCATCAGCTCATGCCGGACCGGCAGGGACTTGCATCGGCACCGGCCATCACGCGAAGATAATATATCGCTTCATCCGGATGGATGTAAGTGAAACTATCTCCCCCTTCCCCGTCGTCGTTGTTGCTGGAGCCCCCCATGTCCGCCCGCCTGCCCGCGTCGCCGCTCGGCCTCGCCATCGCCCTCGCGCTTTCCTCCGCTGCCGCCCCGGCCCTGGCCCAGGACGCCACCAACCTGGACACCGTGATCGTCACCGGCACCCGTGCCGCAGACCGCACCGTGCTCGAATCCACCTCGCCGGTGGATGTGCTCACCGCCGAGGACATCCGCAAGGCCGGCGTGGTCAACGGCGAACTGGGCAGCGCGCTGCAGGCGCTGCTGCCGTCGTTCAACTTCCCGCGCCAGTCCAACTCCGGTGGCGCCGACCACGTGCGCGCGGCGCAGTTGCGTGGTCTGTCGCCGGACCAGGTGCTGGTGCTGGTCAACGGCAAGCGCCGCCACCACACCGCACTGGTCAACACTGACAGCAAGATCGGCAAGGGCACCACCCCGGTCGATTTCAATTCGATCCCGGTCAGCGCGATCAAGCGCATTGAAGTGCTGCGCGATGGTGCCGGTGCGCTGTACGGATCGGACGCCGTGGCCGGCGTGATCAATGTGATCCTCGACAACGGCGGCGACGGTGGCGAGATCGAGGCCAGCTACGGTGCCAACCACACCGACCTCAAGCCGATCGGCCGCACCCTCACCGACGGCCAGACCGGCAACATCAACGCCAAGGTCGGCACCTCGCTGGGCGAGGACGGCGGCTTCCTGCGCGTCGGCCTGGAATACAAGCACCGCAACGGCACCAACCGCGCCGGCTTCGACCAGATTCCGCCGTGGGACCAGACGCCGGACAACCTGGCGCTGCAGGGCAAGCGCAACTACGTGCTGGGCGATGGCAAGAGCAAGGACATCAACCTGTGGCTGAACACCGAGGTCCCGGTGGGACAGACCTCGACGTTCTACGCGTTCGGTACCTTCAACCAGCGTGACACCGAAGGCGCCAACTACTTCCGCTATCCCGATGGCGAGGCCAACTGGAAGCAGGTCTATCCGAACGGTTACCGGCCCATTTCCGAAGGCGAGAACCGCGACGTGCAGGCCGTGGCCGGCGTGCGCGGGCAGTGGGGCGAATGGAGCTACGACGGCAGCCTGGATTACGGCCAGAACGACTTCACCTACCGCCTGCGCGATTCGCTCAACGCCTCGCTGGGCCCGACCAGCCCGACCCGCTTCAAGACTGCCGATTACCAGTACGCACAGACGGTGGGCAATCTCGATCTGAGCCGCGTGTTCACCCAGAGCGACAGCATCAGCCACACCCTGGGCCTGGGCGTGGAAGCGCGCCATGAGCGCTACCAGACCCGCCCCGGCGACCCGGCCAGCTATGCGGCCGGCCCGTACACCGACCGCCCGACCGGTTCGCAGGCCGGTGGCGGCCTGACCCCACAGGACGCCGCCACCCTGGCGCGCGACTTGGCCAGCGCCTATGCCAGCCTGTCCAGCCAGTTCGGCGATCACTTCTCCAGCGATCTGGCCGCCCGCTACGAGCACAACGACGACTTTGGCGGCGAACTGACCGGCAAGCTCGGCCTGCGCTACGAATTCACCCCGGCGTTCGCATTGCGCGGTGCCATCTCCAACAACTTCCGCGCGCCGTCGCTGGCGCAGATCGGCTACGAATCCACCTCCACCGGTTACAACGCCGGCGGCCAGCTGGTGCAGGGCCGCCTGCTGTCGGTCAACAATCCGATCGCGCGTGGCTTGGGTGCGCAGAACCTGAAGCCGGAGAAGTCGATCAACACCTCGCTGGGCTTCACCAGCCGCATCGGCGAGCACTTCGACCTGTCACTGGACTTCTTCCAGATCGACATCGATGACCGCATCGCGCTGTCGGAGAGCATCACCGGTGACGCACTGACTGATTACGTGGCCGCCAACTACGGCGTCAGCGGACTGCAGAGCGCCAGCTTCTTCGTCAATGCCGCCGATACCCGCACCCGTGGCGCCGAGCTGGTAAGCAACTGGCGGCAGTCGCTGGGCGATGGCCAGCTGCTGCTGACCGGCACCTACGCCTACACCAAGACCACGCTGAAGAATGTACTGGCCACGCCGGCGCAGCTGCGCGCCCTGAACCCGGACTACGTACTGTTCGGCATCGAGGAAACCAACACCCTGACCGATGCCACCCCGCGCACGCGTGGCAGCTTCTCGGCCGCCTGGAACAACGACCACTGGTCGCTGAGCACCCGCGTGAACCGCTACGGCAGCGCCACCCGCGTGTTCAATTTCGGCGATGGCTACATCCCGCGCCAGACCTACCAGGCCGAGTGGCAGCTGGATGCGGAAGTGGAGTACCGCATCACCCCGCGCTGGAGCGTGGCCATCGGCGGCCAGAACCTGACCGACAACTACCCGGATCGATCCAACAACGACATCTACTACTTCGGCAACCTGCCGTACGACGTGCTGTCGCCGATCGGCAGCAACGGTGCGTATTACTACGGCCGCGTCCGCTATACGTTCTGACTCGCCAGTCTGGTAGGTAGTGCCGGCCGCTGGCCGGCAACCTCAGGGTGCCGGCCAGCGGCCGGCACTACCCCGATCAGTAGCCTGTCCTCGACCCCACGTACACGCCGGCGCTGGCAGGCTGGGCGTCATGGCTGAATCGCTCCCCCTGCGTCCGCCACCGCCATTGCTGGACGACGCCTGTGCGTTGTTTCTCGATGTCGATGGCACCCTCGTCGAATTCGCTGCACGACCGGATGCCGTGCAGCTCCTGCCGGATGTGCGTGAAGCCATCGGCCGCATCAGTGACCGCCTGGAAGGCGCCGTGGCACTGGTCAGTGGCCGACCGCTTGAACAGCTGGACCAGCTGTTCGCTCCCCTCCAGCTGCCTGCCGCCGGCCTGCATGGGCATGAGTTGCGCGGCCACGATGGTCGCGTGCTGCGCGACGAACACGATGACGACACCGCCGAATGGCTGCACGCACTGCACCAGCAGGCGATGCGCTTCGCCCACGGCCATCCCGGCGTGCTGGTGGAGGACAAGGGCGTCGGCCTGGCCCTGCACTGGCGCGGCGCGCCGCACGCGGCCAGTGACGTGCGCACCTTTGCCAACCGCCACGTGCGCGGCCGGCCCGGTTACCGCCTGCAGCCGGGCGACCACGTGGTCGAATTCGTTCCGGTAGGCAGCGACAAGGGGCGCGCCGTGCGCCGGATGATGCAGTACCTGCCCTTCCGCGGCCGTCTTCCGGTCTTCCTCGGCGATGACCTCACCGATGAATTCGGCTTCGACGCCGCCAACGTCCAGCACGGCTGGAGCGTGCTGGTGGGTGAACGTGAACCCAGCGCGGCGGTGTTTGCGCTGCCCGACATACGCAGCGTGCACGCCTGGCTGCGTGAGAATGCCTATTGACCCGGCCAACCCCCACGGCCGCAACCGAGATGTACCGCGTGATGACCCAACCCGATCTTGATCTGGGCGTGGTCGGCAACGGCAGCTTCGGCGCCTTGGTCGACAAACATGCCCGCGTCGTCTGGAGCTGCCTGCCCACCTTCGACGGCGACCCCACCTTCTGCGCCCTGCTCGGCCCCAACCAGCAGACCGGCGGCGACTTCGCCATCGAACTGGAAGACTTCGCCGGCAGCGAGCAGGAGTACCTCACCAACACGGCGATCCTGCGTACCGTCCTGCGCGACGCGCACGGCGGCGAGCTGGAAATCCTCGACTTCGCCCCACGCTGGCGGCAGAACGACCGCTTCTACCGGCCGGTCAGCCTGATCCGCCAGGTGCGCCCGCTGGCCGGCAGCCCACGCATCACCGTGCGTGCGCGCCCGCTGGCTGACTGGGGCGCACGCGTGCCGGAGTCGACCTGGGGCAGCAACCATGTGCGCTGGATCCTGCCCGAGCACGTGCTGCGGCTGACCACCGATGTGCCGGTGCGCTTCGTGCGCGATGGCCTGCCGTTCGTGCTCAACCATCCCATCCACCTGATCCTGGGCGTGGATGAGTCGCTCAACCGCTCGATCAGCGGTTATGTGCAGGAAGCCTTCCAGCGCACCCGCGACTACTGGCGCGAATGGGTGCGCTACCTGTCCATCCCGCTGGAATGGCAGGACGCGGTGATCCGCAGCGCGATCACCCTGAAGCTGTGCCAGTACGAAGACAGCGGCGCGATCATCGCGGCGATGACCACCTCCATTCCGGAAGCGCCGGGCAGCGTGCGCAACTGGGACTACCGCTACTGCTGGCTGCGCGACGCGGCCTTCGTGGTGCGGGCGTTGAACCGTCTCGGCGCGACGCGCACGATGGAACAGTTCCTCGGCTACATCTTCAACCTGGCCACCACCGACGGCACGCTGCAGCCGCTGTATGGCATCGGCTTCGAAGCGAAGCTGGACGAAGATGAGGTTCCCAGCCTGTCCGGCTACCGCGGCATGGGCCCGGTGCGCCGTGGCAACCTGGCCTGGGTACAGCGCCAGCACGATGTCTACGGCAGCGTGGTGCTGGCCTCCACGCAGCTGTTCTTCGACCGCCGCCTGCAGGATCCCGGCGACGCACACACCTTCGCCCGCCTCGAACCGCTGGGCGAACAGGCCTTCGCCCTGCATGACGTGCCCGATGCGGGCCTGTGGGAGTTCCGTGGCCGCACCGAGGTGCACACCTACACCAGCGCGATGTGCTGGGCCGCCTGCGACCGCCTGTGCAAGATCGCCGTGCGCCTCAAGCGCGATGACCGTGCGCACTATTGGCGCGAGCGCGCCGACACCATCCATGCGCGCATCATGGCTGAGTCCTGGAATGAGGAACTGGGCCACTTCACCGATACCTTCGGCGGCCATCGCTTGGACGCCTCGCTCCTGCTGCTGGCCGACATCGGCTTCATCGACGCGATGGACGCCCGCTTCATCGCCACCGTCGATGCGATCGGCCGCGACCTCAAGCATGGCAATTCGCTGTACCGCTATGTCGCGCCGGATGACTTCGGCGAGCCGGAGACCAGCTTCACCATCTGCACGTTCTGGTACATCGATGCGCTGGCGGCGATCGGGCGCATGGACGAGGCGCGCGAGATGTTCGAGCTGCTGCTGAAGCAGCGCAACCACCTGGGCCTGCTGTCGGAGGATCTGGCCTTCGACAGCGGCGAGGCCTGGGGCAATTTCCCGCAGACCTATTCGCACGTCGGCCTGATCACCGCCGCGATGCGCCTGTCGCGGTCCTGGCAGGAGGCATCGTGAGTCGTCTGGTCGTGGTTTCAAATCGTGTGGCCGTACCCGGCGAGAACCGCGCCGGCGGCCTGGCTGTCGGCCTGCTGGCCGCCCTGAAGGAACGCGGCGGCCTGTGGTTCGGCTGGAGCGGCAAGACGGTAAAGGATGGCAGCGGTACGCTGCACCGGCAGAAGGACGGTGACATCGACTACGTCACCATGGACCTGAGCAAGCGCGAGGTGGACGGCTACTACAACGGCTTTGCCAACCGCACGCTGTGGCCGCTGCTGCACTTCCGCCTGGATCTGGTCGACTACGACCGTGCCACCCGCGAGACCTACCACAAGGTCAATGCGCTGTTCGCCGACAAGCTCGCGCCCTTGCTGCGCGAGGACGACATCGTCTGGATCCACGACTACCACCTGATCCCGCTCGGTGCACTGCTGCGCGAGCGCGGCATCGGCTGCCGCATCGGCTTCTTCCTGCATATCCCGATGCCCTCGGCCGACCTGCTGCAGGCGATGCCCGATCACCTGCGGTTGTTTTCCGCGCTCTACGCGTATGACCTGGTGGGCTTCCAGACCCAGCGCGATGCCGATCGCTTCCAGACCTACCTGCGCCTGTTCGGCGGCGGTCGCGTGCTCGACAACGGTACGCTGGAAGCGCCGGGCGGGCGCCGTTTCCGCGCAGCGGCGTTCCCGATCGGCATCGACACCGAGCTGATCGCGCGCCAGGCCGGCACCGCGGCCACCAAGACCGCAGTGAAGAACCTGCGCGCCAGCCTGCGCGACCGCCAGCTGGCGATCGGCGTGGATCGCCTGGACTACTCCAAGGGCCTGCCCGAGCGCTTCCTTGGCTTTGAACGCTACCTGCAGCGCCATCCCGACCAGCGCGGCTCGCTGACCTACCTGCAGATCGCCCCGGTCTCGCGCGGCGATGTCACCGAGTACCGGCAGCTGCGCAGCCAGCTGGAACAGATCGCCGGGCACATCAACGGTGGCCACGCCGAACCTGACTGGACACCGCTGCGCTACGTCAACCAGAACTTCACCCATGCCACCCTCACCGGCTTCTACCGGGCGGCGGCGGTGGGGCTGGTCACGCCGCTGCGTGATGGCATGAACCTGGTGGCCAAGGAGTACGTGGCCTCGCAGGACCCGGAGGATCCCGGCGTGCTGGTGCTGTCGCTGCTGGCCGGCGCCGCCGACGAACTCAAGCAGGCACTGCTGGTGAACCCGCACGACCTGGATGGCGTTGCCGACGCCATCGCCACCGCGGCGACGATGTCGCTGCGCAAGCGCAAGGAGCGCTGGCACGCCATGATGGAACACCTGCGCACCTACGACATCAACCACTGGCGCCGCAGCTACCTGGACGCGCTGGAAGGCTGAAGGAAAAAAGGGGACGGAGGGGATTAAGTCGTTTATGCACAAACGACTTAATCCCCTCCGTCCCCTTTTCTTCAATCCAGGAATCGCGCGGCCTGCTCCGGTACAGGCAGGTGGCAGGCGTCATGCCGGCCGAACCAGCGATAGCGGTTCCGTGCGAGCGCGCGATAGGCTGCATCGCGCCAGCGACGCGGCACCATCCGCATTACGCCGCTCAGGCGCCATGCACTGCCCAGCCCGGCCAGTACACGCAGGATCGCATCGGTATCGGTCCACGCGCCCTGCGCGTCCAGCAGCAGGAACGACGCCGGGTCCTGCGGGTCCAGCCCGTACGCGCGCAGCAGCGCACTGCCCCGCTCGCCCTGCATCGCTGCAAAGCGATAACGTTGCTTGCGGTCGAAACGCAGCAGGAAGCGCACCCAGCGATTGCACAGGGCACATACGCCATCGAACACGATCACCGGGTTGCCCGCCCCGGCGGCGGCCTCACTGCGGTTCGAGCCAGCCTTCATAGCGGATCAGGGCTCCCACCCAAGGCAACGTCACATCAACCCGGAAAGTGTAACGCTCGCCCTCCCCGGCCTCCCGGCACTGCACGCCCGCAAACCACCGTGCCGGCAGCGGCAGCAGCCCGAACGCCCAGACCCGCCGCACCGACCAGTCGATGCCACCTTCGCGGGCCTGCAGCGCGAACTCGAAACGCACCGCGCCCAGCTGCTCGCGCAGATGCCCCTCATGCGCCCACAGCCGCGACACCATCGGCCAGCGGCCGAACCGTCGCGCCCACTGCTCGCCCTGCCGGTAGTGGTTGAACGCCACCTCGGTGGGCAGCGCGTCACCGTCCTGTGGCAACCGCGCCAACGCAGCCAGCAGCGGCACCAGCCAGTGCCGCCCCCTCACGATGCGCGCCTGTCCCACGTAGCGGCAGGGCAACGGCGCGGCATGCAGCGCCTGCACTGGCCCTGCCAGGGTGGCGAAGGCCGGCCCCAGCACGCGCGCGAACAGCGGCGCAGTCAGGGCGCGATCCAGGCCAGGGTCGCCATGCGCCCCGTACGACGGTCGCGCCGGTGCGAATACAGGTCCGGATCGGCCATGGTCGACACCGTGCCGCCATACACCTGTGCCGGGTCCATCCCCGCAGACTGCAGGCGCTGCCGCGCCAGGGCGAACAGGTCCACCTTCCAGTGGCCTGCGCGGGTGGCCACGAACGCCGCCTCGGCGGCCGGATCATGGCCGACGAAGGCGTGATAGACCTCCTCGCCGATCTCATAGTCGGCCGGCCCGGCGGCCGGGCCCAGCCAGGCCCGCAGCTGCGCCGGCGGCGTCTGCAGGGCGGCCACCGTGGCCTCCAGCATGCCGTCGGCCAGCCCACGCCAGCCGGCATGGGCCGCGCCCACCTCGCTGCCATCGGCGGCGGCGAACACCACCGGCAGGCAGTCGGCGGTCAGGATCGCCAGCACCACGCCCGGCACCGAGGTTACCGCCGCGTCGGCCACCGGCTCGCTCGCGCCGGGCACCGGCGGTGCATCGAAGCGCAGCACGGTGCTGCTGTGCACCTGGCGCAGCCAGTGCGGTGCCGACGGCAGTGCCAGCCCCTGTTGCAGCAGCTGGCGGTTGTGCTCCACGTTGGCCGGGGTATCCCCATCGGCCGCGTGCCGGTTGCCCAGGTTGAACTGCGCGAACGGCGCCGGCGAGATGCCCGCGCCGTGCCGGCGCGTGGTCAGCGCATGGACGCCTGCGGGCGCCGGCCAGTCGGCCTGCAGCAACGGCAGCGCGGCTGCCATCACCAGCGGTCCCGCTCGCGGGCGGCGAAGGCTTCGCTGTCTTCGCGCAGCACCTTCATCAGGTGCAGCATGTCCTCTGGCACCGGCGCGGTATTGCGCACCGCCTCACCGGTGATCGGGTGCGTGAACTCCAGGGTCTCGGCGTGCAGTGCCTGGCGCTTGAAGCCGCGCAGCGCGGCGACCAGTTCGTCGCTGGCGCCCTTGGGCAGCTTCAGCGCGCCGCCGTACAGCGGGTCGCCGATGATCGGATGGCGCACGTGTGCCATGTGCACGCGGATCTGGTGGGTACGGCCGGTTTCCAGGCGGCACTCCAGCGCGGTGTGCGCCCGGAAGCGCTCGCGCAGGCGGTAGTGGGTCACCGCTTCCTTGCCGTCCTCGCGCACTGCCATCTTCAGGCGGTCACGCGGGTGGCGGTCGATCGGGGCATCGGCGGTACCACCGGCCACCAGCGCGCCCATCACGATGGCGAGGTACTGGCGGTGCACGTCACGTGCCGCCAGCTGCTCGACCAGCGCGGTCTGCGCTTCCAGGGTCTTGGCCACCACCATCACGCCGCTGGTGTCCTTGTCCAGGCGGTGCACGATGCCGGCGCGCGGCAGCACCGCCACCGACGGATCGCGGAACAGCAGCGCGTTGACCAGGGTGCCGCTGTGGTTGCCGGCACCCGGATGGACCACCAGGCCGACCGGCTTGTTGATCACCAGCACGTGCTCGTCCTCGAACAGCACGTCCAGCGGGATGTCCTCCGGCAGCGCGTCGGTCTGGGTTTCCAGCACCACATTGAGGGTCACAACCTCGCCGCCGCGCAGCGGATCGCGCGGGCGCACCTGGGCACCGTCCAGCAGGACCTCACCGGCCTTGATCCACTCGGTCAGCCGCGAACGCGAGTATTCGGGGAACAGTTCGGCCACGACCGCGTCGAAACGGCGGCCGGCGGCGGTGTCGGGGACGATGGCCTGGCGGGCCGATTCAGAGGGTTGTTCAGACATGGCAGGGGGCATTCTTTGAAATTTTGGGGTCCCGGCGGCCGGTTTCAGTCGCTGGACAGGACACTAGGCTATCATCGACCCTTCGTATTCCAGCCGCGTCCCGCCTCGACCCCATGATCCGACGCTCCGCCATGCTCTCCGCGCCCGTCCGCCTCACCGCCCTGCTGCTGGTGCTGGTCATCGCCGCAACCGGCTGCCACCGCGGCGCCAAGAAGGGTGATCGCCCCGACGAAGGCGTGCCGGTCGAACAGCTGTACGAGAAAAGCCACAAGCTGATGCAGGGCGGCAACTGGAGCGGCGCCGAAGCCAGCTTCCGTCGCCTGGTGGCCCAGTATCCCTACGGCCCGTACACCGAGCAGGCGATGATCGAAACCGCCTACGCCCAGTACAAGGCCGGCAAGCACGATGACGCCGTGTCCAGCATCGACCGCTTCATCCGGACCTACCCGACGCACCGCAACATTGCGTACCTGTACTACCTGCGCGGCCTGGCCAACTCCAATCGCAGTACGGTTTTCCTGCGCCGCGTATGGTCGCTGGATGCCAGCCGCCGCGACCTGTCCACGCCGCACCAGGCGTACTCGGACTTCAACATCGTGGTTGATCGCTACCCGAACAGCCGCTATGCCGCCGATGCGCGCCAGCGCATGCTGGAGCTGCGTGACGTGTTTGCCCAGCACGAGCTGGACAACGCCCTGTACTACATGCGCCGCGGCGCCTGGGTCTCGGCCGTGGGCCGCGCCAACTATCTGCTGGAAACCTACCCGCAGAGCGCCTTCCAGTACGACGCCGTGGCCGTGCTGGCCGATTCCTACACCCACCTGGGCAACAAGACCCTGGCCGACGACGCCCGCCGCGTCCTGCAGCTGAACCAGCCGGACCACCCGTGGCTGGAAGGCAAGTGGCCGAAGTACCCGTGGATGATCCGCAAGCTGAACCCGTTCGCCGGCGAGAAGTCCGCCAGCACCGGCCAGCGCAACGCGCGACTGGAAAAGAAGTGAGAGAGGGCCCCGGAAGGGGCCTTTTCTTTGTCGGTCGATCCACGCCATGCGTGGACCACGACACTCGGAATGCTACGAATCCCCGGCGGTTGCGACGGCGGTCGCATCCTGCCCGGGCGTGGGTGTCCACACTGCGGCGCTGCGGCCACACCGGCCATCACGGAGCGCCCCATGCCGACACGGCCCTGTAGTTTCCGTTTCCTGTCCTGTCTTCTCGCCAGCGCCCTGCTGGCGCTGACCCTGGCGCCCGCGGCCTTCGCGCGGGGCGCACCGGGCGATCTGTTGTCTGCCGCGCCCTATCGCGCGCCCTGGGTGCCGTCCAGGGCCGCCCAGGCGTACAAGCTGCACTACCGCACCCCGGATCACCACGGCGCGCTGGCCGAAGGCACCGGCCTGCTGTACCTGCCCGCCGGCACGCCGCCCATCGGCGGTTGGCCGGTGGTGTCGTGGGCGCATGGCACCCAGGGCATTGCGGACCGTTGTGCGCCCTCGGTCTCCGGCCCCACCCATGCCGAACGCGACGGGCGCTTCCTGGACGTGTTCCTGGCCCGGGGCTATGCCGTCGCCGCCGCCGACTACCAGGGCCTGGGCAGCCCAGGCCGCCATGCCTACCTGCACGTGCGTACCGCGGCGCGCAACACCATCGACATGGTCAAGGCGAGCCGGCAGTACCTGGGCGCAGCAGCGTTGTCGCCGCGCTGGGTCTCGGTAGGCTATTCGCAGGGGGGCGCAGCCGCGCTGGTCGCCGGGCACCTGGCGGCTTCCCATGGCGGGCCCTCACTGCAGTACCGCGGCAGTTTCACCGCCGGAACGCCGACCGCCGTCGAACTGACCGCGCTGGTGATGAAACCCGACAACCGCACTGCCAATCCCGGCGCGCTCAACGCGTATCACGCGTACCTGCTCGACGGCCTGCTGCAGGTTGCGCCGCAGGTCGACCGGGTACTGAGCGATGCCGGGCGCGCCCGCATTGCACTGGCACGCGAGCAGTGCCTGGGTGATCTGGCCAGCACGCTCGACGGCATGGATACCGGCAGCATGTTCACTGCACCGCTGACCGGCGTGCCGGGCATCTGGACGATGCTGCATGACTACCTGGGCGTGCCGCGCCGCGGCTTCAGCCAGCCGCTGATGCTGGCCCATGGCAGCGAGGACCGCGATGTCCCCTATCTGACGACCCTGCTGTATGCCGCTGGCCTGGCCCTGCGCGGCGAGCCGGTCGCGTTCCGGCGCTATCCGGTCGACCACCGCGGCACACTGGACGCAGCGGCGGCCGATGGCCTGGCGTTCGTGCGTGCGCGACTGGAGGACGACGCCTTCAACGACGCTGCGGAGATCGCAGGCCTCGAACAAATGCTCGACGAAGCCCGGTAGATTCACGCCATGCCGGAGACGCGATCCAGGACGTTGCCGGCCAGCGGCCGGCACTACCGACCGCGGTAGATCCACGCCATGCGTGGATGCGCGCGATACGGGCTGCCGGCCAGCGGCCGGCACTACCGAGCACGGTAGATTCACGCCATGCGTGGATGCGCGGGATACGGGCTGCCGGCCAGCGGCCGGCACTACCGAACACGGTAGATCCACGCCATGCGTGGGTGCGCGGGATACGGGCTGCCGGCCAGCGGCCGGCACTACCGACCGCGGTAGATCCACGCCATGCGTGGGTGCGCGCGATACGGGCTGCCGGCCAGCGGCCGGCACTACCGAGCACGGTAGATCCACGCCATGCGTGGATGCGCGCGATACGGGCTGCCGGCCAGCGGCCGGCACTACCGAGCGCGGTAGATCCGCGCCATGCGTGGATGCACGGGATACGGGCTGCCGGCCAGCGGCCGGCACTACCGAGCGCG